>JABMRV010000039.1 GCA_013202285.1 bacterium
ACTTGGCTGGAAGACGAGGGCGTCTTCCAGCGGACAGATGACATTCTCAAACAGTCTGTTCTGCCAGAATGACGACCATTAGAGTGAATAAATCAAAGAACTCAGGGACACCCTGCAACACATGAGTTATATTATCGCTGGATTAGAACTTTTACACCGTCTCCACCGAAGCTCTCAATCTGCGCAGGGCGAGGGTGGGATCATTACCGCCATAAACAGCCGTACCGGCAACGAGCAGGTTAGCGCCGGCTCTCACCGCTTCAGGTGCGGTCTCTTCATCGATTCCTCCATCAACGCCGATAACCACCGATGAGGAGACCGAACGAGTCAGGGTTGCTTTTTCAAGTTTATCGCGCATAAACGATTGTCCGCCGAAGCCGGGTTCAACCGTCATTATCAGAACCTGATCGACGATTCCGATCAGATGTTTGAATTCATCAAAACCGGTTCCGGGCTTAACTGCAATCCCCGGACGGACACCGGAATCACGGATCCGCTCGATCACCTCTTCTGACTCAGCTTCTGTTTCAACATGAAACGTGAGGAAATCATTCGTATCCAGTCCTGCTTTGATGTAATCATTTATCCATCTGCTGGGCGCCTCTATCATCAGATGAACATCAAGCGGTAAAACAGAAATCCTTTTCACCGCTTCCACAACCGGTGCTCCGAATGTCAGGTTGGGAACGAAATGCCCATCCATTACATCGCAGTGAACGTAATCAGCGGTATCGGCTATGACATCGACCGCTTCAGCCAGCCTGGACATATCGGCTGATAACAGGCTGGGAGATAGATAAATCATTCTGTTTCCTCGCTTCCTGTCTCTTGCCTTTCACCTGAAGTACCGGGTTTTAAGTTTGAAACCGGAGCTATTGCCACGCGAACAGAAACCTTTTGACCTGATTTCATCGCGGTTCCGGCTTGAGGATCCTGTGACATTATAGTTCCCGACGACAGGGATCTGTCTGGGAATCGCCTGATTCTTCCCAATCGCAAGTTGTATTTTGCCAGTATGATATTTACACCCTCCAATTTCCTGCCAACAAGATTGGGCGCAACGATCTCAGTCGGTTTTACACCGAGGCTGACCACAAGTCTCAACTCGTCGTCACGGTGCAGCATCGTTTTATAATCGGGATCCTGTATCATAACCACACCTTCAGGGTATTTCCTGGAATGACGGTATCTTATCCTTTCAGTTTCTACAGTGAGACCCTTAGAAGCTGCAGTAATCGCTGCTTCCCTCGGTGATCTTCCCACAACATTCGGACATTCTACCATCCTCTCTCTATCACTAATGACAACTTCTATTCTTCTTCCGGGTTTGACAGATACTCCGGCAACAGGAAACTGATCCAAAATCGTACCGGGATCGAGACGATTCTCGATTCTTGTCCTACCGGGTATCAGCTCGAGATCAAGCCCCCTGCAGATACTGTCAGCCTCAGAGAACGTCAGGAAGTGAAGATCGGGAATCCGGTGCTCAACGCCCGCGATTGTAATCAGCGGCATGACAACCCGGTCGATCAGGAAGATCAGCCAGAAAACAGCTATCCCGACAGTCACCAAACCTGCAATCAGTTCGAGCCAGGTATGCCGGATTCTCTGACCGGAAGAATCTTTCACCGGCTTCCAGCTATCTTCTGTTTCAGTTATTTTGTTCAACCTTTAACCGATTTCTGTAATCTCGCTGCAAATACAGCGTCGCTCCTGGTCTTTGGACCCCAAACACTCAAGAAACCTCTTTCATCGATCAAACCCGATTCGAGAAACTCATCGGCGCCAACCAATCGATAATACTTTCTTTCCGAAAGAAAAGTACCGACAATATCCTCATTTTCTTCATTTTCGACCGAACAGGTGCTGTAAATAATCCGTCCACCTTTTTTCAACTTTCCTGCCGCATAGCGTAGCAGTTCGAGTTGAACTCCAGCCATTCTCTTCACATCGGTAGGCGTCCGCCGCCATCTCAGATCCGTTCTGCGCGCCAACACACCGGTTCCCGTACAAGGCGCATCGACAAGCACACAGTCAAACAGTTCATCAGATGAAAGAACATCATTGAACTGACGGATCTCAACATTGCTCCATTTACACCTTTTTACGTTTTCACGCAAAATGGTAAGACGCTCCGCAGATTTATCCGTGGCAACGATTTTGCAGTCCGGGCACAACTCCGAGAGATGCCCCGTTTTGCCACCCGGTGCGGCACACAGGTCGAGTATAGACTCACCTGCTCTCGGATCGACAAGTTTTCCAACCAGTCCTTGTGAGAAATCCTGAGCCGATGCTTTTCCATCTCTTAACGGTTTCAGATCAGCGGGATTACCGCTATGGTGCAATTCAAGAAAATCGGGATCCAGCCGATTCGGTTTAGCCTTTACGCCTTCCTTTGCCAGTTCCTTCACTAATGCCTGCGAAGAAGCGACAAGAGTATTTACTCTGAGAGTTACTCCGGGACGTCGATTATTCCACTTGAGGAAGGTTTCCAGGTCTTTTTTGTAAAGTCGTTTCTGCCACTTGTTGATCATCCATTGCGGATGAGAATAAACAATCGATAAACGCTGCAGAGGATCAAGAGATTCAGGTAAGGTTACGAGCAATTCCTCTTTCCCACGGATTGCCCTTCTCAGAATAGCGTTCACCCAACCTGCAGGGGACGTTCCCACTTGTAGTTTCACTATCTCGACAGAACTGTCAACTGCCGCATGATCGGGAATTCGGTCGAGATAAAACAACTGGTACAGCCCAACTGCCAATGCAGCTCTCACTTTCTCATTGTCGCTGCTTTCACGGGTACTCAACTTGTCGATATAGTATTCTAACGAACCATGTCGGCGGATTACACCATACAGCAGTTCGAGGAATAACGCTCGGTCACGAGGCTGCCAGTTCGATCTTTTCAGTGTCTCGGATGTGACGGGATCAATTCTGAACTTTGTTCTCATCCAGCGTGCATAGATTGCAATGGCGGATTCGCGAGGAGTTGGATCCGCTCTCGGTACTCTCCCGATCTTGCGAACTACTCTCGGCTTAACTCTTCTAAAGTTCCGGGTCGAGTGAGTTGGAGATTTCACTTTACAGTCTGTCCGCCGTCAGACGCCATCGTCTGACTAAAAAACAATAATTTAACTGGCAGACGGGGACGTCTGCCAGCGGAAATTTGGTATTCGCAGACACACTGTTTATCCATAACATCAGTATCATTATCAATCTCGCGCTCCTCTCAGAACTATCAGTCTGAGGAGATGCGCCAGCGCCATAGTTGCGGCTGCAACGTAAGTAAGAGCGGCTGCATTCAGCACCTTGCGCGCACCGGCGATCTCACTCTCTGCCATAATACCGCTGCTTCGCAACGTAGCTAACGCCCTTTTGGATGCGTCAAATTCAACCGGCAGGGTAATTAATTGAAACGCAAGAGCGCCGAGAAACAGGTAGATGCCAATATCCATCAGAAAGTTCACGCTGGAGAAAATAAATCCGGCGATGAAAATCGGAAAAGCGAGAGTCGATCCGAAATTCGCCGGCAGCAACAGCACATGTCTAAACTTTAAAGCCAAATACCCTTCAGCATGCTGTGCCGCGTGACCAACCTCATGTGCTGCTACACCTAATGAGGAGACCGAGCTGCCATGGTAATTGGTTTCAGACAGTCGAATTGTCTTTTTGCGTGGATCGTAATGATCGGATAATTCGCCCTTGGTCGAGACAACCTTAACATTATTGAGTCCCTGCTGATCGAGAATCTTCCTTGCAACTTCCGCACCGGACAGTCCGCTGTTTGAAGCCTCGCGTTTGTAATAACGATATGTGCTCTTGACTTTGTTCTGTGCCCAGAAGGCGAGAATAATCGCCGGGATGAGCAGCACCATAGATGGATCGAAAAAAAACGGGTACATTGTCAACCTAATTTTGTTCCGTTGGGAATCCGCCTGCCGCAGAGAAATTCCTCTGTCTCTAAACGACGTTTACCTTCCATTTGAATCTCAAGGATATCTAAGCTGCCATCTCCGGTTGAGACTCGAAGCAGATCATCGACACAGGTAGCGACACCGGGCTCACTTCCGACAATTTCGGGATGCGGTAGAGTCCTGAACAGCTTGATTACTTTTCGCCCAAGCATCGTGAACGCTCCCGGTGAGGGTGATAATCCTCGAACTCGGTTATGGATCTTCACCGCAGACCAACTCCAGTCTATCCGGCATGTATCAGGTGTAATACGGGGAGCTTTGGTAGCCTTCCCATCCCGCTGTGCTGCGGGATGGGTCTTACCGGATTCAACGTCGTCAAGTGTCCTGATAATCAGTTCCGCTCCCGTCTCAGCCATACGTGCCGAAAGACTGCCAGCGTCATCATCAGGAAGAATTTCAACCGGCTGCTGCAGCAAAACGGCGCCGGTGTCAACCTTGCGCCTGATCTGAAAAGTTGTCAGCCCGGTCCGGGTATAGCCTCGCATGAGCGCCCAATTGATAGGAGCTGCGCCTCTGAGTTCAGGCAGTAACGATGCATGAAGATTGATGCTGCCGTGCGGGGGTAGTTCGTAAACTTCGGGCGGAAGTATTCTGAATGCGACAACCATGCAGATATCGGGATCAAATCCGGCAAGAGAACTGATAAATGACGGATCGTTCAGATCGGTTGGTTGTAAGAGCGGTAAACCGAGCTGTCCGGCAAGTCGTTTAACTGCTGTCTCGGTCATCTTCAATGACCTTCCCGCTCGTTTATCCGCTCCGGTTACAACTACGACAACCTCATGACGACTTGCCGTTAGAGCTTTAAGACTGGGTACGGCGAATTCAGGCGTACCCATAAAAGCTACACGCACAGAACTCCTCAGACTTTATCCTGACCGCGCAGAACCCGTGCTACAGCGCCGCGATCGATTGTCAGTTTAAGATCATTTGCCGCCTTGATGCTGAGAGTCTTGGCATCATTATCCACTTTCAAGATGGTTGCATGAATCCCGCCAGTGGTGACAATTTTATCTCCGGGAGTCAAATCCTCAAGCATTCTCTGGTGCATTTTCTGCTTCTTGGCTTGGGGGCGGAGGATCAAAAACCAGAAAATCACGAAGATGAGAATTATCGGCAGGAAAGCGCCCATTCCACCTCCGCCGCCTTCAGCGCCGCCCGGTTGTGCCATAGCCAAAAATGTAAACAGCATAAATTACCTCAGGTTAACAAAACTTTAAGTTACTAATTCTGATGATAGAGTTCAACTATCGTTAATACAGAGTGTCCGGAAGCATAGACTAACGTTTCGCTCACGAACAAACCCTCGATAACGCCGACGTCCTCAACAACCGCAACTTCAGCCAAGACGTCGGGTTCAGTAATATTGGCGATCTTGATAAATCCATTCCCGCCGATAAACAGGAAAGGAGGCAAAATGCCAAGTGCATACGCCGATCCGTAATTCGGGTGCCTGGCAATTACCGATGGATTATAAACATCCTGTATATCAACAATAAGAACACCGTCATTCGTCGTTGCAATGTAAAGATATCCTCTATAGATGAGCAAGTCATTGGGATTTCCAGAAATGTTGAATGAAGAGAGTATCCTTGGATTTTCCGAATCGGCGACATTGATCGCAAATCCCATCTCACCACTGATTACATAAGCTATTGTGCCATCGAGACAGATTAACTCTCCTCCGGAAGCAAGCAGGAATCTGGTAATCAGAATGGGATTGGAATTGTTTTGAATATCAAATATTAACAAACCGCATGATGTAGAGGCAACATAAGCAAAGTTATTATCGACGGCTACATCATAAGCGAATTCACTGAACCTTACTCTGCTGACTTCCGATGCCGCTTGAGGAGGATCTATCGAAATAATGGACATCCCGAAACGATACGGAATATACAGAAATGCTGAAGTGCCTGTCAATCCACCATTCCATCGTCCGGTCGGGATACTCTTTTTCAATTCTGGAGAAGTCGGTATTCCAACATCTACCGGGTGTACCGCATGTGTGTCGCAGACGAAGACGTATCCTCCTGAAAACCAGATATCAAAACCTAACACACCATCGATGTTGTAACGCGTAATGACATAGGGATTAAGTTCAGGACCTCGAACTGAGAACCTTCTCTCAGCAACAACAGGTTCAGCCTGGTTGCCAACCTCATCGGTGAAATAACCGGTTGATATTACGTCTTCTTCCCTCAGTCCATAAGGAATCGTTAAAGAACCCTGAAACCTCCCTACTGAAGAACTTGTGAGAACAGTGTTGAGATGTAAACTTGAAAAAGAAACTCTCGCATCGCCATTTTCGCCGGTGACCATTGTGAATTCAACCACATCGCCCGGAAGGAGGACTTCTGAATCCGCAAAGGCAGTTAGTGTGTCAATATGCGCTGACAGATCTAAATAGATATCATCCGAAACTACGCCTGTGGTTCCCCCGCCCTGAGTTGCGAATCTTCCATAAACGAAAACCAGTCCCTCTAACGGTGGAGCTGTGATGATTTTGAGAGTATCAAAATCTTCCCATTCGGCATCATTCAAACCTGCATCCAAACCGATCTGCATCCAGTGAGTGTTTTCAGCGTCGATATATACCCGTAAGTTACAATCATTGGTTGCTGTTGAGTCATGATTTATCTTCATTGTCAGGTTCACGGGCATATTTATAGAATGATCGGAAGGTTTATCCGCATCGCAAGCCATAAGAGAAACACTCAGCAGCAACAGGTTGAGTAAGAGAAAAAAACATATATTTTGCAGTAACTTCATGTTAAACCTCACATTTCAAAGAAGCCTCTAATTAGTTCCTTCTGTGTCATTCCCGCTACTTTGTCAAGTTTGAATTCTAATTAACTGTAATATTGTATATTACGCGTAGGGGCTGATTTATCAAGCCCTGTTTCGTAATTTAATGGGGTTCAATGAATTGACCCCTACGCGAATTCATACTTGACAAAGTAATACTAATTATAAGATACCAACACCACACCAGTCTGTCAAGCCTCC
>JABMRV010000040.1 GCA_013202285.1 bacterium
GGCAGACGGGGGCGTCTGCCAGCAGGCAGTGAGGCATAAATCGCTATTCTCGGACAGACTGTTTCACAAGCTATTTAATATAGATCAACCGCTGAGAGGCTGATCCGTTTCCGGCGAGAATATGCAGATAATACATTCCGGCGGATAACCCCTGTCCATCTACCTGTATCCTTCCGGGACCGGATCCGATACCCTGATTGATTAGACGCAGTTGTCTGCCCAACTGATCGTATAATAATGCCGTGTAAGGCAGCCCCATCTTTACGCTGAAATCGATCCTCATCGAACTGTTGAAGGGATTGGGGGATGCACTCTGAATCGCAACCGGTACATTAATACCGTTAGGTTGTAGGAGAGTCGGTGCACTCCAGATTGGCTCCTCATCCGAAACAAGCGCCCAGATACCCCAGTTGAAGGCGCGGTGCTGTCCCTGTATTCCAAGTTCCATAGTCTTGAACCATCTGAATCCCTCATCATCCTGAGCCCATAGTCTGCTGCGATCAAATTCGTTCTCGTAATCGGAGAATATCGCCAGAGTATCAATTTGATCAGTGCTGTCATTTTGTATCACATCGACGCCGATATGGAACTGAACATCCCGACTCATTGAGATACGGAGTTTACGCAAGTCGATTATGTTGACTACAATTGACTCGGTTGAGAAAACAAGATCCTCGAAGGGCACATCGAGCGAGTCAATCGGTTCAATCGGAAAACCATATTCATAAAGCTGTTCACCGGTTTGCCAGATTATTACCCTTAGCCCAGGTTCACCTATCAGGCTGTTGCCATCTTCGTCCTGGAGAACATAGAGGGGAATATGGGCTTCAAGCAGATAGAAATCCTCGTATGGCGACTCGAACCAGACATTGTAATATAGATCGCCATATTCGTTAGGTATTGTCCAGAAGTATTCGAGGTTTTCAAGCTCAGCATAACCTAACAGACTGTCTTCGTCCGCTCCGAGATTACGTGGCGAACTCAGTAGAGGTTGGTCCACAGACCGTAACGGTCTTTCAAACTGTGCATCCGCAGTCAAAACTGAGATGAACATCAATGACAGTACTATAATCGATGTAACTCGCAAAGGATTGCGCATTTTATTCCTCCGATGTAAAACCGATGTGCTGATTAACGCATCAGAACAATTTTTCGTGTGATATTATTTCCGAAATACTTAATGTTAACAAGGTAAACTCCGCTCGGTAGATTCTCGGCAGCGAAATTGATAGTATGACGTCCAGCGTCATATCGACCGGACGCCAGCTCAACAATCAGCCTGCCGGTCAAATCGTAGATCACAACGGTTAGTTCCCCGCCAATCGGAAGATCGATTGGAATCACTGTCCGCGCATTAAAAGGATTGGGATAAGGCGAACCCACACTGAATTCCAGCGGCAGTTGAACATGCTCATCAGGTATTACATCCTGTGCGCCGATCTCAAAGACTACCGGCACAGTGATAACCGGTTCAGCAGAGTTATTCTCTATCAGGACTTCCGCTTCAAGTCTCAGTCCATCGCCGAGTTCAAAGCCAAAGAAGGTTAATGCTATCGTGTCATCTTCATCCGGAAAGACAAAACCTGCATCATTTTCCAGCGTCAGCCACCCTGTATAAGTATCCAGGTGCCAGAGCCGGATTACCCTCTCCCCAAAATTCGATATAGTACCTATTAGAGTCAGGGTTCCGGGGTTGATTGTCTCTGATACTGAAAATCCCGAAGCGGCATCATCGTCTTCGTCAACAGTCAGGTCAGCGTCATACCTGACATCTCCCGATACAATATCGGCTGAATACAGAGAAGCAGTATTCCGATCCTCCTCACGTACCAGCAATAACAGGTTATTGTTGTCAAGTGCGTCAGGATTCCAAGCCAAGGCACGGACACCCCTGAAATTGGGTATCCTGTTCAGTATATTGCCCTCAGAATCGATCTTGATCAGATCCTCAGTGTTTAAGCCGACCCACAGGTTACCTTCTCCATCACAGGTAAGAGCCATGTTCGGATTATATGGACCGTTGATTCTGTCCGTTACATTACCTTCAAGGTCGAACTGGAAGATATGCTCATTGCTGCTGCCGTAAAGGTAAGTTCCGTCATAGGCGAGATCAAAATAACCGATTCCCGAACTTTCCTCAGACTGTTCGAAATGATCGATGTAATTCCCAAGTGAATCTATCATGTATATGTAATTGGGGTCGCCGTTATTGTTGGCACCTGCAATGTAGAAAACTCCGTCGATGTATTCCACGCCGTTTAAATGTCGATCACCGATCTCCTGCTGTGCATAATATTCGCCGATCATCTGGAACGGATTCGGTCCGGCAGAAAATTGCAGCGATGCCGACCATTCAAGGAGACCGTTGCCGGTGTTGGTAATTATAAATCCGCGTTCCTCCGACTGTCCCTCTTCAAGACGCATATTCACTATCATGGAATCCGCTTCCAAGCGGCTGTATGTCATGGCGAAATCTACGACATAACTGCCGTCGTCCTCAACATTGACCTCCGCGGATTCCGATATGTAATCCTCAGTGCCGGCGGTGACGATATAGAAACCGGAAGGCATGTTCTCAAAGTGATAACTTCCTTCATTATCGGTAACGAGATCGATTCCATATATCGAGAGGTCGATCGTAACTCCCTCAAACGGTTGTTCACTCTCCAACTCGATCACCCTACCCTCAATCGTAGCGGAACCGGAGATCAGGATTTCACCCTCAACAGTGAAAGCATTGCGATGATACGCCGTCCAGTAATAATGAAGAATATCATCAAGCGGAGGATCGAATTCGAGTAATGCCCTGCCCTCTTCATCGCTCACCGCTACGACGTAAACCTCATCCTCGTCGCCCCCGCGCACACATATCCTGGCGTCCGTTAGAGGTTCATCGTTCATGGTGAACGTAGCTTCGAGCTGCTGAGTTCCACTGGGAATAAATTCGGATATTTCGACAGCCATCTCCTGCGGTGGCGCCATTTTCAACTCGAATGCCGGGTCGCCGAGCCAGATAGAAGCACGTGCATTCATCCTACCGGTGCAGGAATACCAGTCGTTCTCCCAATTCAGAACCATCTCCGCCAGCGCATCCATATATGCATACCCAACATCGTAAATCCCATCTTCAAACCATGTACTGAATATCCGCCGGTCAAAGAAATGGTTGCCCGGTGTATATGTCGTTATAACCGATCCTTGTGCAGAAATGGAACCGCCTTCATCATGTTTCAGGAAGGACTCGACCAGACAATCGCTGCGACGTGTGGCAATATTTCCCGTGAGGCATGCTGAGGAGATCAGAATGAATGGTGAAGCGATATTCTCAAGCCTGTTAACCTGTGTTCTGTTCCAGGTTTCGCGACTGAAGCTCCAGCTAGGCCAGCTACTGCTATTACCATGCCCGCGGTAATTGAGAATACCGATACCTTCTTCATTAATTAACCGAATCACATTAGCATTGGTCGCGTTCTCTTCATTACCGTAGAAGGGGAAGAATTCCGGTGTGGGATACTGATACTCGAATTCTGCGATAGCCTGTTTACATTCTATGTATTCAGTACCTTCATCTCCACCGACGTCCCGGTACGCCATCAGCCCGGCTCTGGATAACCACTCGCCATCATTGTCCTCGTATCTCCATTCGATATAATCCAGCAGCTTGTTCACCTGGAGTTCTAACTCATCCATGTTTTCTTCTGCATCATAAGTTATCCTGCCAACTGTCAGGTCGGGAACATGATCCTCATAGCCATCATCATTACGTGGATCAAGGCATACGTACCAGGTATCGCTGTGACTGGTTGTGGATTCGTCATCCTGCCAGCCCGGATCGATGTTCGGATAACCCCAGAGGTGCATGGGAACGTCAGTTTCGTTTTCGTAATAACACCCGTCTCCGATAATGAACAGGTATTCCAATCCTTCCTCGAACATCTCCCTGACGCGATCCTTGATTTCATGCTCATCCTCTACATCATCGACCAGCCAGACTTCAGTGCGTATGCCACTGTTGTGGTGGAAATCGATGAGCGGTTGAGCGTTCTCGAGCGCCTCCTCCTTCATCACCGCTAACATCCGCACCGGTTCGTTCTCGTCGAAATCCATTTCACGCGGTATCTCCGGCGGTGGATTGAGAATGCCGACCTGCTGAATTTCTCTCAATTTCCTACTGGGATGACTGGATTTGATGATATTCTGTCGATGACCGGGTGCAAAATCAACGCGAAGGACAATCTTCTTTGCAATCTCCAGTCCCTGTTCGGAAGGATAATATCGGAATGGCGTTACCGATAGCGGCGATACTGCAACACCTCCCCACCCATGGATCCCTCCGATGGTGACAATGTTCTCAGGAACAGGACCGGCAGCCTGGTAAGCTTTATCCGATTTTATGAATTCCGGGCGTGGAGAAGAGTCATCACGGCGGGGATGCTGGCGCGGATAGAGGTTGAGTTTACTCCGCTCAGACCATTCAACGCTGACTACCGAGACAGAGGCTGATGAGTTGTCGGGAATGCGGATAATTTCTGTTATATATGGAAGATACGGTTCACCCGGCAGCGATGATGATGAGGTTCTTCCATCCTCAAACAGTAATTTGTGGTAGAGTTCATTTTTTTCCGTCAGACGAGGGCGTCTGACGGCAGTTTTCCGATGAATGTTCCGGACGAAAACTCCGCTGATATCGATACTGATGATTAAGTGATCGGCAGCCTCTTCAATGAGATAGACCTCCGGAGCTGCCTCATTCGCACCGTCTTCAACCGGCAGATAGATGGAATTAGCGGAAGCTCGCATTGGATTAAACTGTATCGCCAGAATAATCATAACGATAGCGAAAAATGTCGCGTTCTTTGGAAATAATCTGCAGTTCATCGTTCTACTTGAAGTTTAAGGTTAACAATCCGCCCGGATTCTATTTAGTTCCTGTTGAAAAAGTACCTGATCTGAAGAATTTCATCTAATATTATCATTCCGATGAAAGCCGGTATCTATGAAATTACAATAACTTGTCTGGATTACCGCCTGCGCGGGAATGACA
>JABMRV010000041.1 GCA_013202285.1 bacterium
CCCCGTCATCCCGGACTTGATCCGGGATTGCAAACCGGGTTTCAGTATGTTCATCTTCTGTGTGGCATGGGCTACTTGCTTGCCCATGTTCCATCCCTGTTTTTTAACTTTCACACTTTCTTACTTTCCACAATCAGCGACATATCCAAAACTTTCACAGAGTGCGTCAATGCCCCGATAGAGATGAAGTCCACACCTGTTTCGGCATATTTACGAACATTATCAATATTTATTCCCCCCGTTGCTTCCAATTCGACGTTTTTATGTGATACTTCGACGCAAGCCCTGAGTTGGTCGGGCTTCATGTTATCCAGCAGGATGCGGTCGGGTTTTGCGCTCAGAGCAAGCCGGTATTCCTCCATTGATGTGGCTTCAACCATAATCCTGAACCTGCCGTGTTTATCCCTGAACTTCCGGCAGGCTTCGATTGCTTCAACGATCCCGCCTGCAGCGGTAATATGATTTTCCTTGATAAGAAAGGCGTCATGCAGGGCATAACGATGGTTGACGCCGCCGCCGACAATAACTGCAGCTTTGTCAATATAGCGAAGTCCCGGTGCTGTCTTTCGCGTTTCGGTGATCTTTGCCGATGTTCCATCAACCGCTACGACGAAAGCATTTGTTACAGTTGCGATACCACTGCATCTGCCAAGCAGGTTGAGTGCGGTTCGTTCACCGACCAGTATCGCCCAGACTTTACCTTTTATACGCGCGATCACAGCTTCCGGTTCTGTTCTTTCACCGTCTGGCAAGAGAATTTCGTATTCAATATCGTGATTGACCTGTTTGAACACGCCTTCAGCGATGCGTTGTCCGGCGATTATACCGGAATCCCTGGCGATTATTACAGCTTCACCTTGGAGGTCGGAGGCGACTGTCGCTCTGGTTGTAATATCGCCTCGTTTGCCTAAATCCTCGCGCAGAGCCCTTCGGATTATCGCTTTTGCTACTCTGTTTAGTTTAATTTCCATATGTCATTCCCGCGAAACAGTCTGTCCGAAAATACTAAAACACCTCGGATATCATCATTCCAGCTTTCGCTGGAATGATGATGACGGGCTATTCATGAGCGTCGAGCCAGTTGTCACCCCATGAAACATCAACAACCAATGGGACATTAAGCTCCATAGCGCTGGACATCTTATCCTTTAACCGATTGGTTAAGTTTTCGATTTCTTCCATCGGCGCTTCAAACACTAACTCATCATGAACCTGCATCAACATCCGTGTCTTGAAATTCTCTCCTTTCAGCATCCGGTAAACGTCGATCATCGCTCGTTTCATCAGATCGGCGGCGGAACCCTGGATTGGCGTATTAGTGGCGATGCGCTGCGCATTCTGCCTTACCTGGAAGTTCTTGGCGTTGATTTCCGGCAGCAACCGTTTTCGTCCCATCATGGTTTCCACGTAACCGTTCACCCGGGCTGCTTCCTGAACCTCCTCGATATACTCCTTCACGCGCGGGAAGTTGTTGAAGTACTGCTCGATGAACTCCCTGGCGCGCTTGCGCGAGATATGCAGCCTCTGCGAGAGACCGAATTCGCCCATGCCGTAGAGTACGCCGAAATTAACCTCTTTCGCCTGCCTCCGCATGTCGGAAGTAACCAACTCCTGCGGCAGATCGCCCATCCAGGCGGCGGTCGAACTGTGAATATCCAAGCCCTTCCGGAATGTCTCTATCAGCCGTTCGTCGCCTGACAGGTGAGCCATGATACGCAGTTCAATCTGCGAATAGTCCGCCGAGACGATCAGCCAGTCCGGTTCACCGGCAATGAACGCCTTGCGTATTCTGCCACCTTCCTCAGAGCGAATCGGGATATTCTGCAGATTTGGATCGGTCGATGAAAGCCTGCCGGTTGCAGCGACTGTCAGGTTGTACGATGTATGTACCCGTCCGGTGATGGGATGGATCAATTCCGGCAGCGCATCGATGTATGTCGATTTCAGTTTGGCGATATGGCGGTAGCGTAACAGTTTCTTCGGCAGGTCGTGCACAGGAGTTAGACGCTCAAGCTCGGCGATATTCGTGGAAAAACCGAACTTGGTCTTCTTTCCGCGAGGGAGCTTCAGCTTATCGAACAGTATATGTGCAAGCTGCTGCGTTGAATTAAGATTGAAGGATTCCCCCGCGAGTTCATGTACCTCTCGCTCGAGTTCGTTGATCTCCTCCTGAAACTGAACCGACATCTGTTTCAACATGCCGGTATCAAGCTTGACGCCGGTTTTTTCCATGTCGATAAGTATCGGCAACAGGGGAAGCTCCTGAGTCTGGAATAACTTGTCAAGATGTCGGTCGATTATCTGAGGTTCGAGCAGCTTATGAAGCCTTATAACCATGTCGGCGTCTTCGCATGCGTATTCGGTGATCTCATCCAACGCCACGTCAGCCATGGATATCTGTTTTGAACCTCTCCCGATTAACTTCGACGTCGGGATTTTCCTGATCTTCAAGTGCAGTTCGGTGATGTGATCGAGATTATGCTGGCGTGCCGAGGGATCGAGCAGGTGCGAAGCGATCAATGTATCAAATACGACGCCCTTAACATCGATGTCATAGCAGCTTAGTACCAGCATGTCGTACTTGAGATTCTGACCGGTTTTCGGTATTTCTTCATCTTCTAACAGCGGTTTTAACCTGTCGAGAATGTACGCCAGTTCTCTGCCTGTATCGGGTCGGAGATGGGGTGGGGGAGGGGGTTTAAAGTCAACCGGTACACCGTTGAAATGATTGACAGGGATATACCAGGCTTCTCCCTCGCGGATGGAGAATGAGAACCCGACGAGTTCCGCTCTCATCGCATCGGTTGATGTCGTTTCAGTATCCATTGAGACCGGATCGGCAGATTCTAACTTTGAAATCAGCTCCGTCAATCCGTTTGGATCGGTCACGGAGTGGTATTTCCGGTCGATTGAATTGGCAGGTGGAGGAATCGCTGCATCCGGCTCTAACTGATCCAATTGTTTGAGTATCGAGCTGAACTCCAGTTCGTTCAACAGGGCACGCGCTTCGGGGTTGTTCATCGGACCGAAGTCGAAGCTTGCCGGATTGCTGTCTATCGGGACGTTGGTGTCGATGGTAACGAGTTCATAAGATAAGCGCGCCTGGTCGGCGAATTCCCTGAGGTTCTGGCGTAGTTTGGGCTGCTTTATCTCGTCTGCAGACGCCAGAACATTCTCCATGCTTCCGAACCGGTTAACAAGCTCAACAGCCGTTTTAGGACCTACATTGGGCACACCGGGAACGTTGTCCGAAGTGTCTCCCATCAACCCCATCACGTCTATTACTTTATCGGGCAGTACACCGAACTTCGACCTGACTCCTTCCGGGTCATATATATTCGGAGCACCCTGTCGTGGAAACGTATAGACGCTTGAATGTTCGCTCACTAACTGGTAGAAATCTTTATCACCGGTAACCATGAGCACTTCCAGACCCGCCGATACAGCTCTCTTTGCAAGTGTACCGATAACGTCGTCGGCTTCATAACCATCGATGCCGAGACGGGGAATGTTCATCGAATCGACTAACTCATATAATAGCGGTAACTGCTGGATGAGGTCCTCATCGGGAGGGGGGCGGTGAGCTTTGTATTCGCGGTACATCTCATGGCGAAAGGTGGGCGCGCCGGTGTCGAAGGTCAGCGCCAACAGGTCGGGCTGCTCATTGCGGCGTATCATCAGCAGCCTGTTGAGGAAACCGAAGACCATCCCGACATTGCGACCGCGGGTTGTGAGGATATTCCTGCCGGAGAAGGCATGGTAACTGCTGAACACCATCGCGGTGCCATCTATAAGAAATAGACGTTTCAATTGTAGCTTTCTGGTTTTAAGTTATTGGATTCCAACCTCATCCTTCATCCTTTCTTACTTCACCAGCACAACCTTCTTCAATGCCCTGCTGTCACCGGCTCTCATCAAAAGGATATAGACCCCGCTGGGGAGTTCATCCGCCGAGATCGTTACCTGGTGAGTACCGGCAGGATACGGTTCATCGACGAGTGTCCGCACTCGTCTGCCCGACAGGTCGATCAGGTCAAGTTGAACATGATTATTGACCGGCAGATCAAACCCGACCCTGGTTGTGCTGTTGAAGGGATTGGGATACGGTGTGCCGAGCTTGAACTCCTGAGGTAGATTGTTCCGGTCGAGAGGATCGACCTCCAATGTGACCCAAACCAGCATAGGCACCATGATATCGAGTCCCCTGCCGTTATGGGTGATGAGGAATTCAGCTTCCAGATCGACTTCGTCGTGAAAGCCGGAAGCATCGATTGTGAACGGTACAATCTCCTCGTCATCCGCCTCAATTACTCCGCTCTCAGTGTCAAGTATAAACCAGTCGGTGCGGTTTGATATTTGCCAGACACCGAAATGGTCTCCCACATCATCGCGTCCCTGAAGCATGCAGATGGCGACGAACGACATCGGATCGTAACTTGTGGTGATGTTGAAGCCGCCGGCTTTAAGCTCCTCAACAGACTCCAGGTTGGCAACCGGACGCCATGCTCCGGTCTCCGGATTGATCTTGTTTATCTGTGTTTCGTAATCCCCATTCCGACAGAAGGCATATATAGTAAACCCGTCGGGATCTTCATTAAACATCGACAGCCCGAAGATGTGATATTCATCATTCCGCTCGATCTCGTCGATCCGACTCCCATCACGGTCGATGGCGATCAGGTTCGTCGCTATATCGCATACCCAGAACAAGTCCCGCAGCGGATCGTAGGTTATCGCCCGGTTCAGTACATGCGGACCCTGGAGCTGTTCTTCAAGGATTCCATTTGTCGTAAAACCGAAAATCTCACGACTGTCACTTCCCCACAGGAGTTCGCCGTCCCAGGTCAGGTCGCGGATGCCGAAATTGGACTCATGCATCTGGTCGAAAGACCTGATATAACGCCCGTCTCTGGTGAGAACGTGAATCTTTCCCAGTCCTTCACCGTTGTTTCCCCCTGAAATATAGAGACTGTCGCCCACCATCACGATTCCCTGCAATCTCTCGTCCTCGCATGGTTCTTCAGCATTGAGCAGATTACGCTGCTCCCAGGGATCGTAGGCTGTCTGGGACGGCATGCGCCAGACGTGGAATTCGTCGTTAATATCGTTGTCGCCCTGGAGAACTCCGGCAAACACCCAGGATGTGCGGTGATAATCGCGTGTGATGCATATTCCACCGGCATACTGGTTGTTTTCCGAGCGGAGGTCTTCGACAACACGCCACTCTCCGGTTTCGGGATTCACCTTCATCACACGCGTATCATAACGACCGTCACGACAGAAGGCGTATATGGTGAAACCGTCCACATCATCGGGCAGGGTTGCCAGTCCATAGATATCGACGTTTCTCTGGCATTCGATCTGTCGAATCGGATCGCCTTCGCTGTCGATACCGATCAGGTCCGAGTTTCTCTCGCAGACCCAGAGCAGATCACGAATGGGATCCCAGGTGATGCCTCTCATCATCTCGAATGGTCCGGCGAAGCGTGTTACCATATTTCCCTGATTAGTGAAACCGAATATCATGTCGTTGTCGACTCCCCACAGCAGCTCTCCATCCCAGGCAAGGTCACGCATGCCCCAGGCGGCATCGCGGAACTGGTTGAACGATGTGACGTATCGCCCGTCCCTTTGAAAGATATGAATCCTGCCCCGTCCGACGCCGTTGTATCCGCCTGCGACATAGAAATATTCGCCGTCAAACTCTATCCCCTGCAGTCGGTCGTCATCGCATTCGTATGCTGCATCGACTTCCAGCAGCGTTTCCCAGTCCAGTTCCTCCCGGCTGGGGAATCGTCGTTCTATATCGTAATCGACCGGTCCGGTTCCGGCGTTGTATATCGTAATCGATGACTCGATGGTCGTATCCGGTCTTGCTTCGATGTAAATCTCGGCAGGAGAGACTTCGCAGGCGGCATACAGCAACAGGATGTTATGTTCGATATTTTCGCCGTTACCTACTTCAACTACTTCGCTGTAGGGCAGGAAGTTTTCCTCTTCAATGGTGATCTCATAAGTCCAGGCGGGAAGATTTTCCAGGATATAACTGCCGCTGGAATCGGTGCTGATTTCATGGTGAATGCCTTCGAGAACCAGGTTGACATCCGGCATCGGGCTGCCGGTTTCGGAGTCTGTAATTATACCGTGCAGGCTGCCAAAACCCTCCACGAGAAAGGCGGTTATCGGAATTTCAACGCAATATCTATCGATATCGTTGGGTGTGATAACAACTACTGATTCTCGCTGACCCAGTTCTGCATTCTCTCCCTCAGGTCGGATTACCGTCAGAATGACGTCCATGGTATCGTTAACGGTCATCTCGGCTTCAAGCGGATCGATTTCCAGCCAGTCCACGTCTCCTTCGAGTTCTATCTCAACAAGGATATCGGGTGCATCCTCCACTTCTGAGGAAGTGATAACTCTAATCGTATCGACGGTTTCTTCGTTAATGTTCAGATAACCGTAGTCGAATGCCTCCTGTTCGATGTCGAAATCAAACGGTGTTCCGAACCAGAAACATCCCATGTCCGCGCGTGATCCGTCCGGATCTTCGTCAAAATCCGGATCGCCTGTGTCGATGCAGGGGGAATCGATGGTCAGGTAATAGGAGTCGTGGTCGGGGTCTTCGAACAATGGGTCTTCGTCGATGACGCCATCTCCTATCTGTATGCCACCACTTTGATCACCACCGATATTACTGTAGTTTACCTGTGCTGAACCGCCGTAGATGTTCTCAATAGCATCGTTCTGTCCCCATATAATGTTATTGGTCAAGGTAATGCGACTGCTGTGAACCATGATCGCACATCGACCGCTGTTGTCCACGATAGTGTTGTTATATATTTCGTGAACATTCAGATTAGGTCCAAAAAACATTGCACCACCACGGTTTTTCGCTATCAGGTTATAGCGGATTATAGGTGATGATCCGTCTGAAATGTATATTCCTACTCCCCATTGACGGTTCGGGTCGCATCGGTTGTACATGATGGTGTTGTATTCGATAAGCGGGTTCGAAAACCATATCTGAATACCACCGGGTGTGTTGGCTGCCTCATTGTCGGTCATGCTGTTATATGCAATATATGCATCGGCACGCTCAACGCAGATGGAAGCGCCGTTAAGACCGGTTGTATTGCGGGAGAATTCGTTGTATATGATGTCCGGAGCACAACCGTAAGCAAAAAGCCCCCCCCCTGACCGGTAGTATGATTAAATGAGAAACGACAGTGGGATACCTCGATGGAAGTTTCCTCCAGATAGAGAGCGCCTCCGCGGGATTCAGGATTCTGGTAGTGACCGGTTCGCTCGCTGTGCAGAAAAACACAGTAGGTTATAATAGATTCTTCGTCAGCGTCGATCAGTCGAACACTGCGCCACTTGGAGTTCGCATTGTGCCAATCGAAACGAATTGAATCATCTTCGTTGCCAGCCGCTGTTAACCTGCCATATACCATGAAGAATTTGTAGCGGTCGAAAAAAACCTCCACACCGGGCTGGATAACCAGCTCATCGTTTCTCCGTAAGGTTATATCATCGATGACAATAACGGGAGAATCATCCATTGTCCATTCGCCTTCAACGTCACCCTCGACTTCGATGGCATGAACCGATGAGATGAAAAACAGGACAAATAGTGTACGATAAAGTATTTTCATATTATCCTCACCATAAAATGTTGTGACTTAAACTAACGAACGACACTGATCAGAGGTTTAACTACTTTTTTGATCTTAGCATATATTTTCTGTTTGATATATTCAGGTAAACTATTAACAAAAGGATGTTTGGAGGCGTATCTAATCCTTCTGAAGAGTCTTAATCGGAGAAAAGCACGATAATACTTAAGTAGTTCCTTACGTGATACAAGCTCTGAGAGGATGATTGCACGTTGAGACTGCCGTTTGAGATCAACACTGAGCAAACTCCAATCCATATCTAAACCAACCAGTCCGTGATTTATCGCATACTGCCAGATTTCCGTACCGGGAAAGGGCGTTAAAATATTTACATCGAAAAACTTAATGCCGGAATCCTTGATGAAATCATAAGTTTCTCTGATTTGATCCCTGGATTCCAGGGGTGATCCAATTATAAAAGAGGAGAAGTTGGTTATCTTATGTCGTTTTAACACCTCAACCGCCAAACGGTTTTTCTCGACACTCACACTTTTTCCCTTCAGAAATTGAAGGATTTGATTATTTCCCGATTCCAATCCCAGACCGACGGATCTGATATTCATCTGTTTCATTAACAAAGCCATATCATCATTGATAATGTTAGCTCGTCCCATGGTGCTGAACTTGATTTTTCCTAAAAGATCCATTTTACCAAGCAGATCAATTATTTGAATCATTCGTTTTTTATTTGAAATAAATAGATCGTCATACAGATGTATCCATTCACATTTATATTTCTCATAGATATGTTTTATCTCTTCAACAACATATTCTGCCGAAAAAAAACGGACGCGGTTCCAAAAGACGGTTGAAGCGCAGAAACTACAACTATAAGGACAGCCACGGGATGTGAGGATATATGTGCTCTTGTCGATGGAGAAAAAATCCCTTGATGGGAAAGGAATTGTATCCAGTTCTTTTATTGGATTACGTGGATCTGTGATTATTATCTCGTTTTTATTATGAAATACAATTCCTTTTATCGTCCGTAATATATCAACTGGCGGTAATTCCCAGTTATTTTCAATGATAGTATTGAATACTTCTACGATCGTTTCATCGCCTTCACCGATACAGCCAATAGACATCGATGACTTTAGGGAATGAGGTAGGGTTGTAATGTGGATGCCGCCAACAATCACGATTGCACCGGCTTCTTTTGAATATCCTGCATACTCACCGGCAATATTGTAATTTTGCGTAACCGATGTAATACATACAACTTCAGGCTTTAATTTGTCAAGTGTGTCGATCACATTCTCGCTTATCACGTCAAATTTAAAGAATTCGGTTCCAAACGCTTTTCGAAGAGTGGCAATCAGATAACCGATACCTATGTTCTGGTATCTGTTTTCCTGGGAAGAAAATCTATCTACAGCATTTATGAATAGTACTCTGCCCAATGAATTGTATCCTCTTAAGATAAATAGTAGTTCAAAGTTGATATTAACATCTATGATTATTATTAATATAATCTTTAGGAGGTGAGAATGTCAAGGGAATGCGGAATATAGAAGATTATGTCCGGTGGTGTATGCAGGTGCATTATTGAGAGGATTTATCTGAAGGCGTTTGTTAACCACCTCTTTAAGATATAACGTCAGGACGAAGCTTTCAAGGTGCTCTTGGATTAATTCCTTTTATTTATTGATTTTGTTTACGGATTTTTTAGCCGCCTCCAGTTCGAAAGTAACATCGTCGAAGCCGCCCACCCATTTGCACCAGATTCTCTCACAGAAGAAGGGACAGATATTCGCCACTCCGCTGATCATTGGATTCACCACGCTGAGTATCATCCTTTTCAATAAGCCCTTTCCCAGATAGTTCCGCTTGGGCCAATATGTCAGGTGAACCTTCCTGGTTCTCAGGTTCACGTCAGGAAGGTAAATCGGGAAACCGGCTCGTCCGGCATGATCGAGATCGTAATACTCGAAACTGCGGATGCTGAACGGTCGCAGGTGTGTAGGATCGCTCCAGTAGGCTGAACAGGTGAAATGAGGGACGATGACGGTTATTCGTCCGCCGGGTTGACAGACTCGATACAGTTCGGATATGCATACCAACAGATCTTTCACATGTTCGAGAGTGTGTCGGGTGTGAATCCGGTCGATTGAAGATGTCCTGAAAGGCAGAGCATGAAGATCCGCAATGACGTCAACCTCCGGTCCGGATTCAAGGTCGATCCCGATCCAGCCGTTCAGCTTATGTTGCGCGCATCCGATGTCGAGTTGTATCAATTCTCAAACTTGGTTTCAGAAATATGATTGTGCTTAAGGATTATCCTTCAATATAATAACAGGGACGGCATAAAACCGTCCCTGTCTCAACTTGTCAGCTTTACAGCAGGCAGATTATTTACTATGCGTTCTCAGCGATCCACTTTGTGGAAACGGATTTCGGACGGGTGATCGCCGTGCCGAGGGCGCGGTTGACGATGAGCTGCGACAGCATGCCCATCGAACGTGAGACGCTGAACAGCACCGTGTAGTAAGCGAATTCAGTAATTCCGTAGTGGAACAGCAATGCTCCGGAACCTGCATCGACGTTGGGCCAGAAGTTGGCAATCGGGTTCTTACCGGCAGCGACACGCTCGGCGGAGAAGGCTTCGAGAACCTTCGGTACTACTGTGAAGACACGATCGACTGTCTGGAATACCGGATCGTCAGCCAGGTATTGATGCCCGAACTCGTTGAAGCCGGTGAAGCGCGGGTCAGTGACTCTGAGAACCGCGTGTCCGTAACCCGGTACAACCTTACCGGAACGAAGTGTATCGAAGGCGAACTCTTCCATCTGCTCAGCAGTGGGAACGCCACCGAACTTGTCCATCAACTGTAAAATCCAGTCCAGACATTCCTGATTGGCGAGACCGTGCAGCGGACCGGCGAGACCGTTCAGACCGGCTGAAACTGCATAAAATGCATCTGACAACGCCGAACCGACGGTGTGGCAGGTGTTGGCTGAGACATTTCCACCTTCATGATCGCAGTGGAAGTTCAGGTAGAGACGCATCAGTTTGGCGAAGTCGCCGGTCGGATCAGGCAGACCGAGCATGCGGGCGAAGTTGGCGCCCCAGTCGAGGTTTGTCATGTAAGGAATGGGATCGCCTTTTCCGTAACGAATACGATAGATGCCGGCGGCAATACCGGGCAGAACACCCAGTATGCGTAGTGCATCTTCCATCATCGGAAGCCAGTACTGATCCTTGGTCATTCCCTTGTCGTACCAGGCTTTGAAAGCAGACTCGCGCTGCATTACCAGTATTGCAGTATTGAGCATGCACATCGGATGGGAATCAGCGGGCATGGAAGTCAGGACATCCCAAACATAATCAGGTACATGGGAACGGGCAGCGAGGTCATCCTGCAGCGCTTTATTGGCTTCGGCATCCGGTTTTTCGCCTGTAAGAAGAAGATAGAATATCTCTTCAGGCCAGAGTTCCTTGATTTCAAGCAACGGATAACCGCGGATAATAAGTCCCTTATCCGGTTCGACGACCGAAGTGTCACAGATCATACCCTTGATACCGCGCATACCGCCGTATGCCTGCTTGACCGTAACATCGGAAATCTTGTTGGCGCCAAGATTCTTGAGGACTCCTCCGACCTCCTTGCGCATCTCCGGAACGAGGGCGGCGAATTTCTCCTGTAATGTAGCCATTAGATTTACTCCTGTAGTTAAGTGCCCGTTTAGTATATATTTACGGGCGTTTTCATTATATATCGCGTCTCAGTTTAATTGATAAAATGAGAAACGCTAATGTTTGTGAAATATATTACTCAATAGAAAGCTGAAAGTCAAGAGATATGAATGAAAGTGGATTAACTGTTTGTCATAAGAAGGGTAAAAGCAGTATCGGGAGGCACCAGATCACCACCTGAATCATGACCGGAATCCTCAGGGAGTCGGCTCCTTTTGCAGTAATCATCGCCAGAGCGGGAAAAGCCGGCATCAGCAGACGAAACTCGACCTGGTACAGCCTGATGTTGTGCCAGATAAAGCCGATTAGAACCAGCAGTACAATAGAGAGGAGAAAATAATCGACGGTTTCTCGTTTTAACAGCAGGTAACTTCCGTAGAGAAAAACTGCTCCCCAGACGATTATCCACAACACTGAGAGGATCTTCTCCTGTAGCGATCCCCATACGTCCATCAACGGAACAGCAGTTAGACGCAGCCAGGTCATGGTGGCTTTCATCGGATGCTGGATACCCCCGCCGGAAACCCCCACAGCCTGTTGGGGCCAATACTCTTCAGCTAACGGAGTTCTCTGACCTGGTACGAACTGCCCGTAAACACTGATGTTTCGCAGCAACAGCGGCATTATCAGCATTATGGCGATTATGAAGACCCTGACACGTGTCAGCCATTTATCGCGGTTTCTGCTCTCATGATTTGCGGCGAACCACGCCAGAGGTATCAATGTCAAGCCGGACATTTTCGTCCACACCGCCGCGGCAATAAATCCACCGGTTATTATCTCGCGCAGGATGTTTTTTCCGCCTGATCTGCACTGGACAAGACTGTGGATCGCCAGTGCCGCCATGCAGTACAACAGCGCATCGTTGGTAACAATGCCAGTGAATAATATTGTGTTCGGCATTAGCATCGCTGCTGCAAACGCGCCGAGGGCAATGTTCGAATCCCTGAAATAGAGCAGAGCAGTATGATAAATAAATAATCCGGCGATCAATCCGAGAATGATAGACAGCAGACGCGCTCCATACAGACCTCCTCCTTCAGTGATATGTTCGCTCAGTTGATAAACTCTGGCAGTTATTGAATAGTACAGTGGAGGATGTACATAAGCATCGGTCATGTAATTGAGGCTGTCCGTAGAAGATTCCCAGATGGGCCAGTTTCCCTCTGATGCCATATGTCTGACATACTGGAGATGCAGCGGTTCGTCGTTGTATCCGGGCAGGATTCCCTGTTCCGGGTATAGCGGCAGGAACAGCAGGATGAATAATCTTAACAGGACAGCGAGGGCTAAGATAATGAGGAATGCTTTTCGAAAACTCAAACCCAGTAGTGCAGGTGTCTCTGCCTGCGAACGGGGAGCACCGACATTTCTGGGTGGCGCAGGTGTCCCTGCCTGCGAATCGGTGGGGTGGACATTCTTGTCTGCCGATCCGTCAACAGACGGATATAATTGCTTCATGATAGATCGGCTGTTAACAACAGTATTTCACCGCGGTAATTACAATCCATATCGTTTACAGTATAACGTTCGCACCTTGCATTGTCAATGTTCACACAATCCAGCAATACTTCCTCAGCGGGAAAATAATGAAGATGATAATCTTCAGTATAGGGCAGGTACTTCTGGCAGGGAACAAGTATTATAAGCCGCTTTTCAGCCACTCGTTTCAATTCCGCGATCGATTTATCCAGGTCTCTGACATGCTCGATTGTATGTGCCGATACCACAATTTCGAATGATCTGTCGGTAAATGGGAGGTTTTCCAGGAAAGCTTGAACCAGATCGACTCCATTACCGAGCCTGATCCTTGCTTTCTGCAGCGCGATGCGCGATATATCCACACCGACCGGACATTTGCTTTTATCGAGAAGACACTCTAACAAATATCCATCACCGCAGCCTGCATCGAGGAGAGTCGAATCATGATTTACAAGATCGGAGATTCTTTTCAGATCGCCGGACGCCAGATCCTGTTTCTCCCAGCGCTCCCACGAATTATCATAAACCTCGACCCATTTTCCGCTATCGGCATCACCGGCTCTTCTCTTCCATTCGACATCGAACCATGAGCCGAGCAAGCGTGATATCCTGTGCTTGGAGATCAGGCGGTTATATAGATGGTGCAGAAAGCGGGGGAGGATTTTTTTCAGCAGCGCTTTCAATCCGATAATATTCCTCGCCTTGCTGGGTGCCCCGGTTTGACTTGCAAACCGGGTTTCAGTATGTTCGCCTGCCCTATGATATATTATTCCCGCTGGATCTCAAACAATCCAGCAATGAAACAATGATTTTCTTCTTACTTTCACACTTTCTCACTTTCTTACTTCATTCTGAAGTGAGTTGAAAATCCTGCGAGTAGGAGATCGTATTGGGGTAGCGCCTCACTCCGTTATGTTTTTCACTCAGCGCCGGCACGTGAATGTCGATATAAGCTTTTAGCTCGGACATGGTGATTTTCCCGTCATCCGGACTGGTATCGGCAGATCCTTTCAGACCTTCCAACAAGGTAAATGTGAATGCGCTGTATCCCCGTTCATGGAATCCGGAAGCGCGTCGTTCGGAACTGTTTGAGGCAAGAATATGAGCTCCTGTACTGCGTGCGAACATGTCCAATGCCTTCTCGAAACCGGGATCAGAAAGCGGTAGTTCATCCGCAGATTTATTCCCGCGGCAGGCGTCCAGTACTACCAGTTGGTTCAATACCGGAATCAGCATGAATCGTTCCTGTAGTTCCTGTATGTTTACGGCATACCGTTCGAGAAACCGCGGGTCGTTAAGGCGACTGTTCTCAGCAGTTGCCAAGTAAAATTCACCGTTGATCAGGCTCGATTGTCCGGCAAAATAGAAAACTAGCAGATCCTCGGGCATGGTAACTTCGGCGAGATGATCAAGAACAGTCATCAAGTTCTGACTTGTAGCCTCAGCGTCATAAAGCGTGATAATTTCCACATCCTCAAAGTATCTACCCCCGTATGTCCGCATTGTTTCGGCAAAACCTGATGCGCCGGTACGCGCATAGTTAGGATTGAGGCTCGCATCAGGGTATTCGTTGATACCTATTGAAAGGACATAAGCAACCGCATTCTTGACTCCTCCTATAAGAAAGATGTCCAGGCTGTCAATTAGAGATTCCAACCTGCCCTGGCTGAAGGCTGAGGCATGAATGGTGTTGTCGCCGGTAACCAGCGGTATGGTGAAGGTTTGTAAAACGCCATCCTCATCTCTGCGAATATCTCTTTTTACTCCCCAGGTCTCCCCCATGATTCTCTTACCGTTGTGCAGCAATTTGATCTCATCTATTCCACCGCCGGTATCCGTAATCTGCACCTTCACATCGATTGTTTTTTGCCTCAATCTTTCACCTGAAGTCGGGGAGATGATTTTCACTGATGGCGGCGGTGATTGCTCGAGGCTCCTTTCATTACTGATGCTTGGCAGTTCGTCTTCGTTCCGGCGAACGATCATCTGCAGTAGATTGGGACGATAGAAATCCTCTGCGAATTGATTCAATTCGTAGGTTTCGTAACCACGAACGAAATGGATATGTTCTTTTGCTCCTGGTGAGGCATCGAAGAAACCGCCGGAGGCTGTAATAATCCAGTCCCGCTTGCCAACAGGTGTCAATCTAACCAGTTCCCTGTAGTATGTAGCATCCCAGAGTATAGTCAATCCATCGACGCTCCCCGTTAAGAAAATCGAGTTATCCGGACTGAAGTCAACCGAACTTACGGCGGATAAATGTCCTTTGAGGTTTCGGATTTCATTGCCGGTCGCAACATCCCAGAATTTAACATCGTGATCACAGTCTCCGGTGATGAGATACATGCCATCGCTGCTGAAGGCGAGTGAGATAACACAGTCTGTGTGTCCGACGAATGTTCTGATTTCATCTCCGGTCTCGCAATCCCAGAGTTTTGCGGTGTGATCCAGTCCGCCGGTTGCGATTTGTTTTTTATCGGGACTGAAAACAGCAGTGGAAACATCGTGGGGTTCTTTGCAGTTGATTTGGATTGCTCCGGTATCGATATTCCAGATTCTGAAAGTTCCATCGGGATTCTTAGAAATGAGATTCTTATTCTTAAGACTTAAGCTCACGGGAATCGATCCGTTGGGATAGCCTTCGATGATCTGTACTTTTCCGTCGGTGGAGATATCCCACAGTTTACTTGAACCATCGAGGAAACTCATGAAAATGAAATTGCCGTCTTCGGTGAATTCCACCGAGGCGAAATCGTTTTGACTTCCCGCGAATGTGCGGATTTTCTCCCCTGTTGAAATTTCGCATAACACTGCTGCCCGGTTTAATTTGCCGGCGTCGGGGCTGCTGGTAGTGAGGATATACTTGCCATCCGGGCTGAATCTCACCGATGCAGCAATGCAGTTCAATTCGCTGAATGTCATTAATTCTCGCTGTTTTTTCAGCTCCCACAGCTTGATACTGTTATCGAGGCTCCCGGTTACGATATGGATGCTGTCAGGGCTGAAATCAACAGATGTTACAAAATCGGAATGTCTCCTGAAAACCCGGATTTCTCTGCCCGTTTTTACATTCCACAGTCTTGCAGATCTATCGTTACTTCCCGTCAGGATATACTTTCCGTCCGGGCTGAATGCAATGGACGTGATAAAATTCGTGTGCCCTTCCAGGAGATTCTCAAATATTCCCCCGAAGA
>JABMRV010000042.1 GCA_013202285.1 bacterium
TTATCTGGATCCCGGATCAAGTCCGGGATGACGAGAAAGAGACGAAAGTGATGCTCTTCCTGAATAAATCAAAGAACTCGAGACGTATGACAGCACTTAAACATGGACAGGTACGGAGCCCTGTCCTCCTGACTGATTAGTAATAATCCAACCCCCCTTTTATTCCCCCCTTCAATAGAAGGGGGGATAGAAACAGGATGGATTGCTCCTCCTGAGGCAGTAATCCCGTTTGTAATAAAACCCAAATAATCGGAGAATACAATGGCTGAAAAATTTATGAACTATATCGATGGTCGATGGTGTCCGGCTGATTCCGGCGAGTGGTTCGAGAACCGCAATCCGGCTGACTGGGATGAGATCGTCGGTCTGTTCCCGAAATCGGGAAAAAGCGACGTCGATAGGGCAGTCAAGGCGGCTCATGATGCTTATAAAGAATGGCGGCTTGTGCCTGCGCCGGAACGCGGAGCGATGCTCAAGAAAGCCGGTGATATCATGGTTGAACGCAAGGATGAGTTAGCGAAAAACATGACCCGCGAGATGGGTAAAGTCCTTGCCGAGACCCTCGGTGACGTCCAGGAGGGCATCGATACATTCTATTACGCTGCAGTTGAAGGACGGCGGCTCTTCAGTCACACCGCACCATCCGAACTGCGCGACAAGATGAACCTCTCTTTTCGCATGCCGATCGGTGTTGCCGGTCTGATAACCCCCTGGAATTTTCCGATGGCGATCCCCTGCTGGAAAACGCTGCCGGCTCTTGTTTGTGGGAACACTGTCGTTTTTAAGCCCGCATCCGATACGCCACTGACGGCGACCACCATGGTTGAGATACTGTTGGATGCAGGCATTCCTCCCGGCGTAATTAACATCGTTCACGGCGGTGGCGGCGCTGTCGGTACATCAATAGTCGATCATCCGGACATCTCGCTGATAAGCTTCACCGGCTCGTCGCTCGTCGGCAAGGAGATCAACTCCAGAGCCGGAGCGCAATTGAAGCGTATATCGCTGGAACTCGGTGGAAAAAACGCTCAGATCGTGATGGATGACGGCGATCTCGAACTGGCGCTGGAGGGCGTGCTGTGGGGCGCTTTCGGGACTACAGGTCAGCGATGCACCGCCACCAGCAGGCTGATTCTTCACGAGGCGATCCATGACAGGTTTGTCGATATGCTGTTGAAAGCGGTTGACAATCTGAGGGTAGGTAACGGGCTCGACACGAGTAACAACGTCGGTCCGGTGGTCAACCAGGGACAGGTTGAAACCGTACACGGTTATGTTGAGATCGGCAAGTCCGAGGGCGCTGATATGATATGCGGCGGGCGTCAGCTCACGGATGGCGATCACGCGAAAGGCTGGTTCTACGCACCGACCGTGTTCACCGGTGTAACGCAGGAGATGCGTATATTCCAGGAGGAGATATTCGGTCCCGTTTTAAGCGTAGTCAAGGTCAAGGACTTCGACGAAGCGGTCACGGTTCATAACGACTGCATTTATGGGCTGTCATCGTCCATATATACTCGCAACGTCAACCATGCCATGAGAGCGGTGCGCGACCTCGAAGCGGGAATAACTTACATCAATGGACCGACCATCGGCGCCGAGTGCCACATGCCGTTCGGCGGCGTGAAGCAGACCGGCAACGGTCATCGAGAGGGCGGTTGGCCCGTTTATGAGTTCTACTCCGAGATAAAGACCGTGTATATCGATTACTCCGGAAAACTACAGCGAGCGCAGATAGATAATTATTGATTGTTGATTGCTGATTGTTGATTCCCCCCCTGCTATTGCAGGGGGGGATTAAGGGGGGGTAAATGAAACGGATGGAGATTCAGATGAAAAACCGTCTCTTCTATGGCGACTGCCTCGATGTTCTGAAGAATTCGATTGATGACGAGAGCATCGACCTAATCTACATAGATCCGCCCTTCAACTCGAAGCGCAACTACAACGTACTCTTCGAGTCGATAGATATGAGCGACACAAAGGCACAGAAGGAGGCTTTCGCCGATACCTGGAGCAACGTCAAGTACATCGACCAGCTTCATGAGATCCAGGATCTGAACCTCGATTTGTTTAAGTTACTGAGCACACTCGACTCGATCAATGTCTCCAAAGGAGCGGTCTCATATCTGACCACTATGGCGCTGCGGATAATCTACATGCACCGCAAGTTGAAGAAGGCGGGATCGTTTTATCTGCATTGTGATCCGACGATGGGACATTACCTCAAGATTATCTGTGATCAGATTTTCTACACAAAGAATTTTCGTAACGAGATTGTCTGGAAACGAATGACTCCCAGCGGATTTAAGGGTAAACGTGATATTGGAACCAGTCACGATGTAATAATGAGATACTCGAAATCAAGTCGATTTACTTATAATCCAATTCATGTCTCCTATTCTGAAGAGTACTTAAAAGAAAGATTTAATAAAATTGATGAAAAAGGAAGAAGATTTAAGGACGAGAAAATAGGTACAGCGACTTCCAATAAAACAATTGAACGACTGAAAAAAGAGGGTCGAATTTACGAAACTTCGAGTGGCAAACTTAGAATAAAGCACTTTCTTAAAGATGCAAAGGGCTATGTATTAGATGACGTATGGACAGACATCTACGCAATCAATTCCCAGGCACAAGAACGTTTAGGTTATCCAACTCAGAAACCGGAAATATTACTTGAACGCATTATCCAAACTTCCTCCAACGAGGGTGACGTAGTAGCTGACTTCTTCTGCGGTTGCGGTACTGCGGTTGCTGTTGCCCAGCGCCTGAATCGCCACTGGATTGGAGTTGATATATCACATCTCGCGGTTCGCTTGATGTATAACCGTCTGCTCGAATCAAATAATAACAACAATGATCAACGCCGAAAGACTAAAAACAACATCGAGATCAACGGCTTTCCGCGCGACATCGCATCAGCACGCGAACTTGCTGCCGGAACCAAGAAAGGTCGCATCAAATTCCAGGATTGGATCATCGAAATTATGCTCGAAGGCGTCTCCAATCCCAAGAAGGTCGGCGACGGCGGATATGATGGTTATCTTACATTATACAGAGACGCAAAGAAAAGGGATGTAGTGCTGATTGAGGTAAAAAGCGGCTCAATTACTATCGAAAAAATCAGAGCTTTTATAAATGTAGTCAACCATGAAAAGGCTGTCATGGGCATCTGGGTGTGTTTCGCAGACCAAGTTACTAAGGGCATGAGAATTGAAGCACAGCAGGCGGGTTATTACGATCAGGATGCATTCGGTACGAAATACCCACGGGTACAGATTCTAACCGTTGAGGATTTATTTGAAGGGAAAACAGTTGCCCACCCCTATCCCGCGATGTTTAATGTGACGTTTAAAAAAGCTTATCGGAGATAGATATTTACTGATACTACTACTCTGTTAAGTATCAGTTGTCATTGCGAACGAAGTGAAGCAATCTCAGTGGTTTGAGAGTTAGAGATTGCTTCGTCATCCGGCAAATGCCGGATTCCTCGCAATGACAGAAATATTAATAACTTAAGCATCAAACTAACAAAGTAGTACTAACTTAAGGATATAAGAATGACATTTAAGCCAGATAAAGTCATACCGGCGATACGCGAACATCTAATCGGAGACGGATTCGAATTCGTACTCGATATCGATAAGAGTCACGGAAGCTGGATAAAAGATGAGCTGACCGGGAACGAGCTGCTCGACTTCTATTCATGCTTTGCCTCAAATCCGCTCGGCTTCAACCATCCCAAGATGCGAACAGATGAAGTCATAGAAAGTCTTATCCCGTCCGCAGTCAACAATATCACCAATTCGGATCTGTTCACCCGACAGAAGGCGGAATTTGTCGATACGTTCTTCAGGAAGGCTGCACCGCCGGGAATGAAGTATATGTTCTTGATAGCAGGCGGAGGATTAGCGGTCGAGAACGCTCTCAAAGCAGCCTTCGACTGGAAGATCCAGTTGAACCGGATGAACGGTGAAACCCGCGGACTCGGGAAATCGGTACTTCACCTGCGTCAGGCGTTCCACGGTCGTACAGGATATACCATGTCACTGACCAATACCGATCCCGTCAAGACGGAACATTTCCCGCAGTTCAATTGGCCCCGTATCGACAATCCGAAGATCATCTTCCCCGATGACGGCGATCAACATGAGGATCTGCTGAAACGGGAAGAGAAGGCGCTCGAACAAGCGAGACTTGCCATCATGACGCAGGGAACTGACATTGCGGCATGTATCGTCGAGCCGATCCAGGGCGAGGGCGGCGACAACCATTTCCGCGGTGAATTCCTGCGTGGACTGCAGAATCTCTGTAACGAGAATGACATCATGTTCATCGTCGATGAGATCCAGTCCGGTATGGGAATCACCGGCAAGATGTGGTGTTTCCAGCATTTCGGGCTGGAACCGGATATGATTTGTTTCGGTAAGAAAACGCAGGTTTGCGGTTTTATCTGCGGCGAAAAAATCGACCGGGTTGAAAAGCATGTATTCAACAGTTCCAGCCGGATAAACTCGACCTGGGGAGGCAACCTCGTGGACATGGTGCGCTGCCAGCGTTACCTTGAGATCATCGAGGAGGATGAGCTGTTGAACAATGCCAAACAGATGGGCAACCTTCTCAAGGGCAGACTGTTCGACCTGCATAAGAAATATCCTCACCTGATCTCCAACGTGCGGGGACGGGGATTGATGTGTGCTTTCGACGTCGCCACTACTGAGCAGCGAGACAGTCTGCATACAGAGGTTTATAAGGGAGGAGCGTTGGTGTTGCCGTGCGGCAGTCATTCAATCCGATTCCGCCCGACGCTGACGGTGACGGAGGATGAGATTAATAAGGGGATCGAGATTATCGATCAGGCAATTACACGGATTGGGTAGATTTGCCTGATGATAAACCTGTTCAGGAAGCAAGTAAGCGAGCAAATAAGAATAGGATAAACCTGTCCAGCAAGCTGGACAGGCCACCCGTTTAACATTGAGGGCTCGATGAATCGGCCCCTACGCGGTTACCCATGATTCTAACAGAACTGACACTCAATAATGCCTGACATAATCCATGACAATACCACAGGCGGATTATATCTTGTACCCACTCCGATAGGAAACTTAGGTGATTTTACCGTCAGGGCGGTTGAAGCGCTTAAAAATGCCGACATCATCTGTGCGGAGGATACCAGGCGAGCGAGAATACTGTTCGATCGATACGGCATTCGATGCAAACCGCACAGTTACCGCGATCAAAACGCAGTACGCATGGCGCCGAAAATTGTTGCATGGATCAGAGAGGGAAAGAAGGTTGCCATCGTGTCCGACGCCGGTACACCGGGTATTTCTGATCCGGGATACCGAGCCGCGCGGGCGGTCATCGATGCGGGATTGCCGCTCGAAGTTCTGCCGGGACCGACTGCCGTTATTCCCGCGCTGATACTGTCGGGACTGGGCGTGAGCCGTTTTACCTTTGAAGGTTACCTGCCTGTCAAGAAGGGGAGGCAGGGTCGTCTGAAGGAATTGGCTGAAGAGAACAGGACAATAATTCTCTTTGAAGCCCCGCATCGACTAATTAAATCGCTGGGTCAACTTTCTGAAAATATGGGGCATGACAGGGAGGCAGCGGTGGTGCGAGAGTTGACCAAGATTCATGAGGAAGTCAGACGTGGCAGTTTGGGTGAGTTGTATGAGTATTACAGCTCGACAACACCGAAAGGTGAAATTGTTATCGTGCTGGAAGGGCTTGAGGCATATCGGAAAAGGATTAAAGCGTTGAAAAGGACGAATGAGTAAACCATGCATCCGGTTATCTTTGAAATAGGCGCTTTCAAACTGCACAGCTATGGGCTGATGTTTTTTCTCGCCTTTGTGTTCGGAGTGTGGCTCGGTACGGTGCGCGCCCGGAAGGTGGGGATAGCTCCCGGAAAGGTGATGGATCTCACGATGTGGATACTGGTCGGATCACTGGTGGGAGCAAGATCGTCCTATGTAATTTTCCATCTCGGTGAATTCAGAGGGCGATGGCTCGATATTATTAATCCGTTTCAGAGCGATGGAACTATCGGGATTGCTGGGCTCATTGTCCTTGGCGGTGTACTGTTAGCAGTTCCGGCGGCATGGATCTACCTGAAGAAGAACAACATTCCCTTTCTGAAGATGATGGACGTCATGGTGCCGTCGCTTGCCTTCGGAATGGCTATCGGCAGGATCGGTTGTTTCCTCAACGGCTGCTGTTTCGGACTGCCGACAGACATGCCCTGGGGAGTTGTCTTTCCCGAAACATGTTACGCTGGTTCAGTGTTTCTTCATCAACATATTCATCCCACCCAGCTCTATGCGATACTGTTTACCGGTTTGCTCGGAACGGTATTATTGCTACGCACACCTTACAAGCGTTTTGAAGGAGAGCTTTTCTTCTTGTTTTTCCTAATCTACAGCCCATACCGGTTCCTTGTTGAAATAGTCCGCTATTACAGGGACAGCATGATACTGCTCGATCTCGGCACAATAAACTTCACCGTCAGTATGTTGATGTCGATGGTGATATTTGTTGCAGCAGTGATATTACTCGTTAAAGGATACGGTGTAGCGAGAGGTGCAGATGAGAAGCGGTAAACTGATAACCCTTGAAGGCATAGACGGTTCAGGTAAATCCACCCAGGCTGAGAAGTTGCTCGATTATCTCAAGGGTAAGAAGATAAAGTGTAAACTGTTGCGTGAGCCGGGTGGAACGGACGTTGGAGAAGCTGTAAGACATGTTCTTCTCGCTGCTGCCGGTGAGGGCTTATCGATGAATCCTCTTACCGAGTACCTCCTGTTTGCGGCTTCGAGAGCCGAACTCTCACGAACTGTAATCAAACCGCTGCTTGAACGAGGCAGTGTGGTAATACTCGACCGTTTTGGTGATTCATCAACTGCGTACCAGGGATATGGGAACGGGGTCGATCACGATTTCATTATTCATACGAACGTTATCGCTACAGGTGGTTTGAAGCCCGATCTGAGTCTGCTCTTCGACATCGATCCTGAAACTGCGCTGGCGAGACCCGGTGATTTCAACGACAGAATCGAGAAGCGCGGGCTGGAGTTTTTCAAACGAGTTCGCAAGGGATTTCTGACTATTGCCGGACAGGAACCTGACAGGTTCAGGGTGATCGATGCATCACAAGGTATTGAGACCGTCTGGGAAGAGGTTGTGAAATATGTGGATGGGGTACTTTGTGAGAGAGTGAGTGAGCGATAAAGTAAGAAAGTGTGAAAGTGTGAGCCATCAGGTGTGAAGAACAGGCAGACGAGGGCGTCTGCCTGCGGGATTAAGAAAGTGAATGAAACATGGGCAAACAAGTAGCCCATGCCACACGATAGAAACAATCGGAGGAAATATGGTTGAAAAACAACTCTCGAAAGCATGCTGGAAGCTGTGGGTGATAATAACCGGGGGTGTTTTCTTTGTGTCTGCACTGTGTGCCGGGATAATCGGCGCTATAATCAAGGCGGTTGATCCTAATGAACCGTTCTTGCCGGTTATTGGAATTATGGTAGCAGCGCTCCTGATAGTGACTCTGCTCATCCTGCCGTATCTACGTGCTTTCTGGCGACGGTTCAAGTTTACATACGACAGCGAGGAGCTTCGCGTTTACAGCGGTGTGTGGTGGCAGAAGGAGATACTGATACCGTTGCAGCGCATCACCAACGTGAACATCATGCAGGGTCCCTTGCAACGAGTGTATAAACTCGCCACACTTAAGATCGAGACCGCAGGTCAGAGTGGAAAGACCTCTCCGGAAACTCAGCTATGGAGTCAGCTTGACTATGAAGGATTGCGTGATGAGCTGCTGAAATTAGTTGTAAATGCACGCGGTATGGGAACCGGAGACGGAACATCGGGCGGTGAAATCCCAAGCAAGATGGCGAAGACCAAAGAAGTCCCCTGGGCTCAGATGACAGATTTATTGAAGAAGATTGAAGAGAATACACGTAGTGGTGATAGATAGACGTTAATAGATGGGTGAGCGAGTGTGAAAGTAAGAAAGTGTGAAAGTTATTAAGGACTTATCCGTATATAGTTTACATAACATTACTGTGAGAGATACTTCGTGTTGCGTCAGGTCTTGCCGTGACGAAGTTACGGTGTGACCTGACGCTAGTTCCACCGGTGGGTCACACGCCTGACGGCGCAAGACCCACCGGAACAAACCACGTAAAAGTTTATTTACGCTGTATTCTAAATAATTAAAAAGTGGGATAAAATGGCAAAATCAACATGTGATTTCCTCGCATTGACAGACGTCAAACGGGGAGATTTTATCAACCTCATCGAGCATGCAGTCCGGCTCAAGGATCAGACTCGCGCCGGAGTATGTCCGCAGCCGCTTGAAGGAAAAGCGGTTGCGCTGATTTTCCACAAGCCATCGCTTCGCACCAGGGTTTCATTCGAGGTCGGAGTTCAGCAGCTTGGCGGGAACGCGTTGTTCATCACCGATAAGGAAATCCAGCTCGGAGTTCGTGAGTCCGTAGCCGATGTGGCAAGAGTGCTGTCGCGCTATGTCGATATGATCGTGATCCGCACCTTTCACCAGAAGGATATCGAGGAACTCGCCGAATGGTCGAGTGTTCCGGTGATCAACGCACTGACGGATCTGCTGCATCCGTGCCAGGTCTTCAGCGATCTGCTGACAATCAAAGAGAAGCTTGGCAGGATAGAAGATATCAAGGTCTCATATTTCGGCGACGGCAACAACATGGCGCGTTCGTGGATAAACGCCGCCAGTCTGCTCGACATCGATCTCTGGATCGCAACCATGCCGGAGTCGCATCCCGGCGAGGAATTCATTGCGAAGGTAATGGATGGCGGTGCAGGCAAGGTCACCGTAACGGACGATCCCCAGGCAGCAGCAAAGGACGCAGACGTCATTTACACCGATGTGTGGGCGTCGATGGGCGAGAAAGATCAGGCTGGAGAACGTGCATCTCTGTTAGAGAAGATGCAGGTCAACGGCAAACTGGTCTCCGGGGCGAAACCGAGTTGTATTGTGATGCACTGCCTGCCCGCAGAACGGGGACGTGAGATAACCAATGAAGTTATTGAAGGACCGAATTCGGTGTTGTTCGACCAAGCCGAGAACCGGCTGCACGGACAGAAGTCCATTATGCTGTGGTGTCTTAATCAAGTTTGACAGTTCTTACCGATGAAACGTATTTTCATCTTTCCGCTGGCAGGTTACTCTTCGTTTGAAACCTGACAGGAACGTTGTACAAATTGTATATATATAATCTGGGTTCTGGCTTTCGCCAGTACGACGAATCCGCATTATTCAAAGAACTCGGTTTTAACTGATGAAACGTATTTCCTGTACAATATCAGCGCTGTTTCTTTTCATTTTCGCTTCAGGTTGTCTTAATAATCCGCTTGGCGAGGCTGAGGAGTTGATCGAGGGCTACGACTTTAAGGGTGCACTCGAAGTCCTTGACAGGATGGGCGAGAAGGGACGCGATGATGAACGCTTTCATCGACTCCGCGCTCTGACACTGTTTGTGGAAGGTAAGATGGAGAACGGTTTCGAGGAGATCGATACAGGTGACAACCTCGAGGGTGAGACGCGAGAAGCTGACGCTGAAATACTCCTCAAAGCCGCTACTGTCCTGATAAGAGAGAAGAAACGCATCGGTGACGTTATAGAACTGCTTGATTCCTGCTTCTCCTGCAACCTGAACATGAAAGAGCGGATTGTCGAGCTGCTCTGGAAACGCGGGCTCGAATACATGAACGTTCCCGGCGAATGCGGGTATCAACTTTTCCGCTACGCCAGCGAGATAGATGAGAAAATGATGAGGCGGCTTCGAGCGCATAACCGTATATTTTACAGCCGTTACGATGAGATCGACAAGATGTTCATTCATCTGAAACTGTTTGATGCAAGGGTGAAGCGTCTCAAGGGTGACCGCGGATATTATCCTCATAACTTCCAGGAACTGGTTTCGAGCGGTCTGACTTCGGGAATGGTTGTTACATATAAAACCTGGAAGGTCGATATTGTCAGCCGCGGAGATGACGATTACATGCTGACAGCCACGGCGTTGAAGAATAATCCCACCGGTATTCCGATGGGTACTGTACTGAAATATCCGTTACAGCCAGAGGAAGAGTAAACGAGTAAACGAGTAAGAAAGTGTGAAAGTGTGAAAGTAAGAATAGGATAAACCTCGTAGCTTAAGACATAATTTTGCAACCGCAGGGTGAGGACACCCTGCGGCACGAATAAATACTGAAATATCCATAACAGCCAATGAAATGGAAACCTACAGCCTCAACCGTTATTAACGGACTTCATTCTTCCAACCTGATCGACCACACACAATCGGAAACACTGAGATCTCTCATCGACGACGGCGATGCCGTTCAGGCGTTCAAACTGGCTCATAGCATAATGACCGCCACAGGCTGGCGTGTCGGTTGGAACAAAATCCTTCGTGAGAGTTCGATTATCGGCTGGTACGGCAGGCTTATCACCACTCAACCCATCAGGTCTGCGGCTGTCGAAATCGAAACCGTCACCGACCTCTGGGAAACCTGCAGACGATTTCTAAGTTCCCTCTGGCTTCAGGATCGTGCAGAGTCCGGCGACGAGTTCGAGTCTTCGCTCGGATACCTGATGGAATTCGGAGTGAATCTGCTGAGTAACAGGCTCGACCCTGTCGGTCTTGAACTGCTCCAACGACTGAATGCCGACCAACGTGAAAAACCTCTGATCGAAAGGTGGCACTGGCAGGGGAGCGCAGGCATGGCGCTGCTGTCAGACGGCGGCAGGTTTCAGGTGAGGAGTGAATTGGTGTGGGCGAGGGCGATTGAAGCAGGCATCGACTCGGACGGCAGGCTCGATCCGCAACTGAGAACTATCCTTGGGGATGTTTCTCCCGATCAATCCTTCATTACACTGCCTCAAGTTGAGATCGTAGAACCGGTCTCAGCGTTTATAGACCGCCTTGAGACGTATCGGTTAGCGAAGCGGGAACTCGACGGAATTTTGCTTGCTGTGCCGGCGGGAAATTTTCCATCAGTGGCGCTTGAGATATGGGATTGACAGACGAGGTGAACTATTCGTCGCAGGGCATTGTATAACCGCAGTTATTACATCTTGAATGGCAGGCGAATACAAAGCCCGGATTGTTGCAGATCGGGCAGTGCTTATCGTCGAAGGAAGTTTCTCTTTTTCTCTTAACTTCCGTAAGCTGCAACGCTAATTGAAGGTTGGCGAGACCAATTCGGCGGTTTACCCTTCGGCGGAGGAATTTCATTAAATATTCCGGTTAAGTGTACAATATGTTGTATGCTGCACATTTGTCTATACACGATATTGAATATATAACCTGATTCAGGCAATGTCAAGAGAAAAATGAGATTTATTAGTTCTTCGCTACATCGAATGGGGAGCGCCGACATTCCTGAGTCTCTAAATTACTCGCTCTATAGTCGTCATTCTATCGGAAGCCGGAATCCAGAAAATGCTATGTTGTTAGATAACAAACTTGTCTGGATTCCCGCCTGCGCGGGAATGACAA
>JABMRV010000043.1 GCA_013202285.1 bacterium
ATACCAAATCGTCTGGCAAGATCGAGCAACCCGACGCTGCCGACGACATTCACCCGAATGTCGTAGAGCGGATCCCGTACCGATACCCTGACGTCAATCTGAGCGGCAAGATGATAGACCGCGTCGAAGTTTCCTTCTTTGAAGACGTTCTCAATTTCCGGTTCGCAGATATCCTGTTCGATGAACAACGCTTCAACGGGAAGATTCTCCTTAACGCCTGTGGTGAGATTATCGACAATCGTTACAGCATGTCCAGCATTAATAAGTGCATCGGCGATATGCGATCCAATAAAGCCCGCGCCACCGGTAACGAGGATGTTCATTGACTTGCCTTTCTGCCGATGTCCTTACGGTAGCGAGTTCCCTCTATCACTACTTCTCCGACAGCAGAATATGCTTTAGTTACAGCTTCATTATGAGTATTGCCAAGTCCGGTTATAGCCACTATCCTGCCACCGGATGTTATCAAATCGGCGTTTTTCAAGGCTGTACCTGCGTGGAACGTGATTACGTTATCAGTCTCTTCGGGAAGATTTTCGATCTTCATCCCTTTGACATAGCTTTCTGGATAGCCCTCAGCAGCAACAACCACTGTCGCAGCATGTTGACCACCGGTTAATTTCTGCCAGTTATGTTTATCAAGGTTGTTTTGTAACATCCATTTACCGAGCTTCCCTTCTGCAACAGCTAACATGATTTCGAGAGGATCTTGTGTCATTATTGGTAAAACAACCTGTGCTTCAGGATCTCCGAAGCGACAGTTGAATTCCAGCACCTTCACTCCCTTATCGGCGGTATTTTTGTCAGTCAGCATCAATCCCGGATACAGAAGCCCGCTATATGGCGTACCGAGTTCAGTAAGTTTCTTCAGGACAGGCGGAAAAATGGTTTTAGCAATCATTGCAGTATTTTCCGGCGTCAGATCATCCAGCGGTGAGAATGCTCCCATGCCGCCGGTGTTGGGACCTTCATCGTTATCGAAAGCCTGCTTATGATCGCGCGATGGCGGTAGCAGTAAATAATCCTCACCATCGACAAATGCCATCAGCGATGTTTCCATGCCGGTTAGTAACTCCTCAATGAGGATCGTTTTGCCCGCTTCGCCGAACTTCCCTCCCTCAAGCATGGCTGAAGCGGTGCTGACGGCTTCATCGGAATCGCTACAGATGATAGCTCCTTTTCCCGCTGCAAGTCCCGATGCTTTTACTACAAGCGCATTCTCATTATTGAGAATATATCGCTTAGCCGCATCAAGGTTTGTGAATGTCGCAAATTCGGCTGTCGGTACTCCACAATCCAGCATCAACTGCATGGCAAACGCCTTTGAACCTTCAATATTTGCCGCCTGTTTTCCAGGTCCGAAAACTAAACAACCGTTCGATGTGAGGACGTCTGCGAGACCGTCAACCAGCGGCGCTTCGGGACCGACAATCACCAGGTCTATACTGTTCTTCCCGACAAAGTTGAGTACCTCTTTGAAATCACCGACATTAATATAGACGTTCTCGGCAATTTCAGCGGTTCCGCCATTACCGGGAGCACAGAATACAGCAGGCTTTAACCCGCTTCTTGCACACACCCAGGCTAAGGTGTGTTCCCGTCCACCTGAACCGATGATTAAGACCTTCAAACTCGGATTTCCTTCTGTTTCATTATTGGTTTAGTTCCTCTGAGTTGATAGATTTCATCCCTGATTCGTGCTGCCCTTTCAAAATCAAGTCTCTCCGCAGCATAAGCCATCTCCTCAGTCAGCCGTTCGATGATCTCCTCCCGCTCCCAGTCAGTCAGCATGTCCATAGTTGCCGACAGGACGGTCTTACGCGATGTCTTTCCATTTGCTGCAACCGTCTGGCTGAGGATCTCTTCGACCGATTTCCTGATCGTGCGTGGTTTTATTCCGTGTTCAGCATTATATTCTTCCTGCGTTTCTCGCCTGCGGTTGGTCTCCTGAATCACCTTCTGCATCGAATTTGTCACATGATCGGCATAGAAGATAACGCGTCCGGCAGCATTACGGGCAGCTCTACCGGCGGTCTGCATTAATGACCTTTCACTGCGGAGAAAGCCCTCCTTGTCGGCGTCAAGAATGGCAACCAGCGAGACTTCCGGCAGATCAAGACCCTCGCGAAGGAGATTAATACCTACGAGGACGTCGAATTCGGCAAGTCTTAATGCACGGATTATCTCAATTCTGTCCAGCGACTGGATTTCACTGTGCAGGTATCGCACCCTCACTCCCGCCTTAGCGAGGTATTCAGTCAGGTCTTCCGCCATGCGCTTGGTGAGCGTTGTTACAAGTACTCTGTTTCCATTCTCGACTGTTAATTGAATCTCTTCAAGCAAATCGTCTATCTGTCCCTCACTCCGCCTTACAATGATCTCCGGATCAATCAGACCTGTCGGACGAATGATCTGTTCTACGATTACTCCATCTGATTTTTCAATCTCGTAATCAGCAGGAGTAGCCGAGACGAAGATAACTCTGGGAACAAATTCTTCCCATTCCTCCAGTCTCAACGGTCGGTTATCAAGCGCTGAGGGCAATCTAAATCCATATTCAACCAGAACCTTTTTTCGCGATGTATCACCACCGATCATACCGCGAATCTGCGGTATCGAGGCATGTGACTCATCGACAATCACTAAAAAATCATCAGGGAAATAGTCGAGTAGTGTTGCCGGTGGTGAACCCGGAGCCCGTGCTGAGAGATGCCGGGAATAGTTTTCGATGCCGTTGCAGTATCCTATTTCCGTCAGCATCTCCAGATCGAAGTTTGTCCTCTGTTCCAGACGTTGAGCTTCAAGAAGCCTGCCGTTATCTTTAAGCTCAGTTAGACGAAGAGACAATTCATTTCTGATGCCGATCATCGCTTCCTTCAACCGGGCTGGTGTTGTTAGGAAATGCTTGGCAGGATAAACGACTGCACGGTCAAGGTCTTCGAGCTTTGTACCGGTTATGAGATCATGTCTTGCAATACCGACGACTTTGTCCCACTCAAGCACTATCTTCAGCCCGTAATCGTCATAGGCTGGATGCACTTCAATTACATCGCCTCTAACCCTGAACGTTCCCCTGCCGAACTCGAGGTCGTTTCGTTCATATCGTATGTTGACGAGTGATTCCAGCAGTTTTCGCCGGGTAAACTCCTGTCCGACATCTATCAACAGAAGCTGTGATTTATACTCCTCAGGGGAACCAAGACCATAGATAGAAGACACCGAGGCTACGATGATGACATCATCCCGTTCAAACAGTGAACTGGTTGCCCTGAGGCGGAGCTTGTCAATTTCCTCGTTGACGGAAGTTTCCTTTTCTATGTAAGTATCGCTTGATGGAAGGTACGCTTCCGGCTGGTAGTAATCGTAATAGCTGATGAAATACTCTACTGCATTCTCAGGAAAGAAACACTTAAACTCGCCATAGAGCTGTGCAGCCAGGGTTTTGTTATGCGACATGACCAGTGTCGGGCGCTGAAATCGCTCAATTACCTTTGCGATGGTGAAAGTCTTACCTGAACCTGTAACTCCAAGCAGTGTCTGATATTTATCCCCATGCTCAAGTCCTTCAGTCAGTCTATCAATAGCCTGCCCTTGATCGCCGCATGGTTCGAAATCACTGACCAGTTTGAATCTATTAGCCAAATAGTTTATTCCTGAATACTAAACACCCGGTACGATAAAATGTTGAATTATGAATGTTGAATTCAAAATCCGAAATTTAAATAACCTGTCCTTCTCTCTGATGGAATTCGCGATCGATCCGGTAAGGTTTCAAATCCACAGCGCCGAAATTAGGAAGTTCCATTTCTTCAATGTCTCTTCCTGCTCTCAGCAGTTCAGCGACGATACGCGCAGAAAAAGGCGCATGCATCAAGCCATGTCCACTGAAACCCGCAACATGAATCAGGTTGGGGACATTTGGATCGTAACCTATCAACGGGTTGCGGTCTTCCGTATCTGCATAGAAACCTGCAGTTACAGAATCGATCCTTCCAACCTCGCCCACAGCAAACAGAAAACTCGCTATCTCCTTGCGAACCGCAGCGCTGTAACCATCCATGTCGCTTGCTTCGAAACCTGGTTCGACATCATCCTGATTATCGAATTCCGGTTCAACAGCTTCCGTATGCTGCAGCCAACCCATCATGAGCAGATCGTGATCCGGACGACAGTAAGCGCCCTGTGGAGTGATAATCATCGGCATACGCGAGAAAACTTCGCTTGTCAGTCCGTATTCGTCGCATTTGCCCTTCAAACCTTTTAGAAAGTAAAGGTATCTGCGCCGGTTCTTGATCGGCAGATCAGCGCCCTTGAAAAGCCCGGAAACTGTATCTGCCCATGAGTTGGTCGCGTTAATGAAATAGTCAGCTTTGATAAGTTCGCCAGATGCAAGCCTGACGGCGGAAGCGATGTCACCTGTCCGATCTGTTTCAATTACCGGATCGTTCTGTATTATCCTGGCGCCATTCTTTGCGGCTGCTTCCGCTCCGTCCTGATAGATAATATGGGGGTAAAGAAAGCCGTCTTCCGGACACCAGGTTGCTCCGATGAGACCTGTTACTTCAATATATGGAAATCTTCGCTCTATTTCCTCAAGCTCAAGCCAGACGACTCCGGTTAAACCGGCGTCGTTCTGCATTTTCACTCGATCCTGGATTTCCTCTTTGTTATGAACATAGCTGTACAGGAAGAGATATCCGTCCTGAACAATAGGAATTTCGGATGTTCCCACGTATTCGCGCCATTTCAAGTAGAAATTCTCGGAATAATTCATGCCACGAACGGTGCTGGGAGTACTGAACTGGGCTCTGATAGCGGCAGCAGATCGTTGACTGGAACCGTTGCCCAAGGATTGAGCTTCGATCAGCGTCACCCGGTGTCCGACTCGGGAGAGTTCCCAGGCTGTAATAACGCCGGTAACTCCTCCTCCGATAATTACAATTCTTTTTGAATAGTCCTCTATCGGCGGTGAAATTGTCTCAGGGGAATCAGATCTGTTGTAATTCATTCTTGTATGACAGGATATTCTTCAAATTCAAGGATTAATTCTATTTCATTGAGGAAGATTCACCAGTGAGTTGTTCGAGCATCGGTTCTATTACTTTCACATCACGCCTCATGCCGGCACGCTTGGCGATTTCAAGTGCAAATTTCAGTAATTCAATAATTTCATCCTTATCGTCATCTCTGTCAATCAGAATCTTTACCAGCGCCATCTGACCTATAAGGAATGTCTCGGGGTCTTTTGCCTTTTTGGCGTTCTCGATTGCTTCTTCGAGTGCTTCTCGATTGTCAGTGCGAAGCATCTCAATCCAGCCATCACCGACTTCTGTTGATACTACACCGATTTTATCTCCGATTTCAGTTGCGATTTCACGCGCTGCGCTGAATTCCCGCTCTGCCTGTTCAAGTTCGCCAAGTTCGATCAGTACGAAACCAAGATAACGACGAGCATAATCTTCAGCCATTTTGTAACCGATTTCAGCGGATTTCTTAACTGCTTCTTCCAGTATCTCCTTTGCCTTGTCCAGTTCACCGCGCCTCTGAAATGATTGTCCGATGTTCATCAACTGTCTGGGTTCCTCAGCTTTCAGACCGAGTTCAGTGGCGATTTCCAGAGCCTGTTGATAGTACGAGATCGCTGTATCATAATCACCATCCTGAGCATACCACATACCGATATTACCGAGTGTGATCAGCTCTCCCTTGCGGTTGTTCATCATCCTCTCAATCGCGAGTTTTTCCTGGTATGTATCCAAGGCTATCTTGAGTTCACCCTGGCGCTGGTATAGAACTGCGAGGTTACCAAGATTTCTCGTCTGTATTTCCTTCCATCCGATACTACGTCCGATCTCAAGCGCTTCCTGATAAATTTCAAGAGCTTGGTCGAACTCTCCGCGCTGGTGATACAGCACACCGATATTTCCCAAGTTCATAGCTTCTGATTTCTTATACTGATTTTCACGGCTGATCTCAACCGAACTATTATAGTGCTCAAGAGCTTTATCAAGATCACCCAACGCTTTATATGCAAGACCGCACTGAGTCAGAGCTACAACTAACCCTGAAGTATCGTTGACACGCTTGGCTTCATTAAGGCTCTTCTCAAACCACTCAAGTCCTTCTTTGGGTTTATTCTGCAGGAAAAAGCTTGCTCCCATCCTCTCACTGAGATTAATGAAACCAAAGGGATGATCAATCTGTTTGACCAGATTGAGTCCCTCTTCAACGAGGCTTTTCATCTCGTCCAGTTCATTACGTAACTGATAATATCTCGACAAATTACGTAATGTATTGACCATCCCTTTGATATTACTCACGCTGCGAGCAATTTCCAGCGCTTCATCCAAACCCTCCTTGAACTCCTCGTATCTCCCGAGGATGTCGTGAATTTTCGCACGTTGAGACAACAGATAAAAACGATCATCAGCATGGTGTTCTTTGGTGGCTCTGTCTAAAGCTCGAGTATAATATGTGATCGCACTTTCGTTGGCAAACAGTTTAAACGATTTCTTACCGGACATGATAAGGTATTTTATGGCGCGCTCATCGTCTTCAGATTGATAAAAATGACGACCCAACTCCTCACACCATTTCTCAGCTTCATCATCGTGCATCTTTTCGAGACAAAGCCCAACCCTGTTATGATAATCACGTCGGTGAGCAAAGAGAAGACTGTCGTATGCTACATCACGAGTTAAAATATTCTTGAATATATAGTTAAAGAATTCTACATCTTCTGATGAGTTAATCATATCATGAATTGACAATTCCTTAACTGATTGTAGAATAACATCAGGATCGATATCCACTGGATAAGCTTCTTTCACGACCTCATCGGAGAAACGCCTGCCGATAACAGCAGCAATCTTGACCGTGAGTTTCGCTTCCGTGCCAAGTCTGTCCAACTGACTCATAATAAGACTATTCAAGGAGTCCGGAACTTCAACATCGGAAAGATCACCTGTCTTTTCGGCTTTAATGCTGGAATCAGACGGATCAACAGACAACTTAATCTTCATTATCGATTTGAGATTGTTAATCAGTTCTTCGGTAAAGGACGCATTTCCATGAGAGGCGTCAAATACAAACTCGATCAGATCCTCGTCCACGCTGTTCGCATTTAGACAACTCAGTACGAATTTCTCTGTTGTATCTCTATCGAATTCTGAGACGTTCACATGGGTTGTATCTTCGCTACCCTCAATCGTCTCTATATGAGGTGATGTAAAGCCTTTACCATAAGGTCTTCGCACCAGTACGAAAAAAAGAGGATCATCTTTGAGGTTATGCTGCAGGTAGGCTATAAGTTCAAGTGAGTTCTTGTCAATCCACTGCATATCTTCAAAAAAAAGTGCTACCGGATTGTTTTTAGTTAAATACTTGAAGTATTGCAGGAGGAAGTCATACATATTCTCCTGACGCAGTTTACCATCGAACTGGCGGATAACATCATTCTCAGGACAGGATATACCGAGCAGGTTCGCAATTATCGGTGTTCTAAATGTGTTTTGGGGATCCGCTGAATGGATGATTTCTTCAAGATGAGTCAGGTTCTCTTCTTCGCTTGAAGTCGCGGTCAAACCCATCAATCCGCGTAGTACTGAAATCCAGACCAGGTATGGCGATTGCTTGGCATAACTCAACGCTTCACCACCTCCCGATACGAAATCCTTTTTGTCGGACATAAGAAGAGTTTCCTGCGACAATCGGCTTTTCCCTGTACCAGCGGATCCTGAAATTACGAGAATCTTCAGTTTGCTTTCAGCAACTTCATCCAGGATTTCCGATATTGTTTCAACTTCAGATTCTCGACCGATGAGTGGTTTGAAATGACCGAGTTCCTTGTGAGGTTCAGCCTTCTTTACACCAAGTGGCTCCCAGGTGGGTAACTGTTCGGAAATGCCTTTGAACTGATGTTTAATAGGTTCTGAATATTCAAAGAAATCTAATGTTCGTTTGTGGGTTGCCTCATCTACCAGCATATGACCGGGCTCAGATTTTGCCATTAGCCGTGCTGACAGGTTGACGGTGCTGCCCATGACCGTGTATTCCTGTCTGCTCGGTGCACCCACTTCACCGGCGAAAACGACACCGGTTGAGATACCGAGTTTCCATTGCAGCCCCCACTTACTGAGTTCTTCTTTCCCTTTCATAAGCTCGAGACCGCAATATACTGCATGCTGCTCACTGTTTTCATGGGCGATAGGTGTGCCGAATGTCAGGATCATCTTAGATCCTTTGTCGCCCATGTCAACCTTGTTTATTGAAGCATTGTATTTCTGTGTCAGACCATATACCCAGTTATATACGACATCAAGTTTCTCTGTTACTTCGGAATCTTCGTCATAATCGAGACCTGAGAAGGACATGAAAATGACAGATACGCGTCTGATCTCGCCAACGGAATCGAGACCCAGTTTCACCCTGTTGTAAACCGGAGGGTCGATGAATGCTTTGGCTAATTCCGCCCAGCTCTCCCTGAACTGATCGGTTGTCGATATGTATTTATCGTAAACCGGAGGTTCATTTTCCAAAGTGAGTTTCACGAAACCGTCTTCGAGAACTTCACCACCGCAATCACCACAGAGTTCCGATACGAGAGGTGTGAGGATTATTTCACCGGATGTCCCATGGTGTTCAGCATCAGCAGCCCTGTCCAGTGGAATGCCTGCAAGGAGGAATTCCCTCCCGATTTCTTCGGGTCCAACCACTTTGAAGAGTACATCGCCTGCGGCCACTCCAACCTTCATACCAAGTGAGAATGTCCCGCCCCTTGTCTCCAGGTTTTGAAACTCCTCCATGGCTGATTGCAACTCCAAGCTGGTAGCAACCGCTCTCTTTGCAACTTCCGGTAAATCCGACTTATTTTCAGCAGGGAAAAAGATAGTCATTGCATCACCGCCGAACTTCCCGACAAAGCCTCCGTTACGTTCGATTCTGCTAATCATGGCGGTAAAGTAACTGTTGAGGATGGATGTGAGGGTTTCAGCGCCTTCCCTGCCCATAGCAGCTAACTTCTCCGACATCGCAGTGAATCCTGACGCATCGGCGAAAGCCACTATCGCAGGAAAGTGATGTACGAGTTTACCCTCCTCAATCCAGCTCACGAGTTTTGCCGGTAAGAAAGATGCTACCTTTTCGCCTGTTTTCATCAGATTGACTCTATTCTCATTAAGCAAGGATAATCATAATAATATCTTACCCGGATTGAACAAATCATCCGGGTCGAGTATGCGCTTGACCTGCCTTGTCAGGGTAAGCACCGCTTCAGAATGCTGCCCGGGTAGAAATTCACGCTTTGTATATCCTATTCCGTGCTCACCTGAGATTGTCCCTCCCATGTCGATTGCCGCTCGGAATATCTCTTTCGATGCTTCCCTGGCAATCTCTCCTGCCCTGGAATCCTCTGCATCGTAAAACACAACTGCATGCAGGTTGCCGTCCCCCGCATGACCGTACAATGGGATTTCAAGGTCGTATTTCTCCTCAATACGTCTGATCTCGAGCACAAGCTCAGATAGCATACTGCGCGGTACTGCAACGTCCTCGTGAATCTTCCCGGTTGACAACTGGATAAGACTGGGAGAAATCCCTCTCCGAAGCTGCCAGAGCTGCTGTCGTTGAACTTCTTCCTCGGCGACATTAACCTCTATACAACTCTTCTCGGTGAGTTCCCGGATTATCGGCAGTGTCTCAGAAGCCTCCTCTTCACTGCCATCAAGCTCTATGAGTAACATCGCTTCCGCATTATCGGGGTAGGAGATACCGACATGTTTTGCCGATGCTGATAACGCTTTGCCATCAATATATTCGAGCACGGATGGGACGCATCCGCTCGAAATTATCTGTTCAACGACTATAAAAGCGCTGTCTGAGTCGTCAAAATATGCTGAAACGGTTACTGTCTTCTTGGGAGCATCTATCAGTCTGAGTGCAATCCTGGTGAAGATGCCAAGCGTCCCCTCCGAACCGACCATCAGAGGAGTCAGTTCAGGCTGGAAATCGCCATCATCAAGCGCGCCGGTATAACGAAGCTGACCATTGGCATCGACAAACTCAACACCGAGAACGTAATGACCGGTAACACCATATTTGAAGCATCTCAGTCCACCGGCGTTCTCGGCAACGTTACCGCCGATGGTGCTGACACTGAAGCTCGAAGGATCGGGCGGGTAAAACAGTCCGTGCTCAGCTACAGCCTCCTGGAGCATCGAGGTAACAACACCCGGTTGAACAAGTGCAAAATGTTCTTTGACGTCGATACTCAGAATGGAATCCATCCGCTCGCAAGAGATGACAATCCCGCCTTCGACCGGTACACTTCCACCAGATAAACCAGTGCCTGCACCCCGGGGGATGATTTTGAAACCCTCTTCACGAGCAAAGTTCACCGTATTCCTGATGTCATCCGTGGTTTCAGCCATCATTACCGCTAAAGCTCTGCCTCTGATCGACGATGCATCAAAGCCGTACAACACGAGATCTTCCGGTGCGGTGAGCAATTTATCCTTGCCCACCGACCGTCTTAGCGCACGAAGCGGATCTTTCTGCCATAATGTCATAAGATACAGGATACCAGTTTCAAATAAGAAGATTAACCTTAGAATATAAGTAAGGGTAGGCTATAAATCAATACAACAACAGCAATGTCAATATATTTTGTTGTATGCTGTCAAAAGTGCAAAAAACTCCCTGCGGTATGCAGGGAGTTTAATTAACACCGGCTGCTTTACACATTCAATTGAAATGCTACCGGATCAACACACCCTTGGTCACATACCTACCGCCATTGACTTCCAGGAGAAAGACATATATACCGGAAGGCATATCGTGCACAGACCAGGTCGCGCACTGAGAGCCTGCATCGAGTCGTCCATTAATAATTACATTGAGCATCCGTCCGGACGTATCCCATACCGACAGCCTCACATCGGCTTTTTCCTTAAGGATAAAGTCCAGTCTCGTCGATGAATTAAACGGGTTGGGGTAATTTGTGAAAAGGTCGAATTTATCGGGAACAACAGCCTGTATCTCCGCTTCCATCACCAGAATACCATCATTCTCATAAACGAGTTTTTTACCTCTTATGAACATCCCTGGTTTGAGAATAGCGTCAACACATGACAACTGATCGTAGAGTCGTAATTCAAACAACTCTCCCTCTGACAATCCCTCAATATAATCGGTCTCGGGATCGTCTCCATAAACAGCCAGACCGCAACGACTGTCGATGTCCATCTCTCCTTCACCGACTTTGAAACCGTCAGCACGGAACGCTCTGACAGTTCTTCCCTCAACGTAACCAATACCGGAAACATCAATCAGCAATACGCTCATGTTATATGGGGTTACAGTTACTCCGGAATGCTCATCCCGAAGCTGCGGGATGGTTACAGCATTCTCATCCTGCTGCCGTGGATAGTTTAGAACAACATCACTGTCAACATTGATCTTGTAGCCCTGTCCCTCACGCCAGGGCGGCATATTGGAGAAATTATGTCCCGGGTACATGAAGTTCCCCGCGCCATTTTTAGCAATTATAAGATGATCGAGTATATTCGAGAGGACATAGTAGTCCGGTCTATTGGCATCGAGTTCATAAGTGGGGAAGTATGCGACCATATTCCACCCCTCTTCAAGCGGTATATCTGTAGAGGGAGGAATCTGAATTCCGTTCCAAGAGGGTTCAACATCCTCTAAAACATTAACAAGGAATCCTTCGGTCAGATCCCAGTATGGGATACTGCAGTATCCGTACTCCGGTATATAAAACTGCCCTTCTTCATCCTTAATCAGGAAAAGCCGGTGGTTATCTTCTTCATCCCGTAACCTCTCAGTCATAAGGATGACATCCGGTCCTTCGCGTCGCAACCAGAGTGAATCGGGGGGAACGACATTAATGGAAATCAGGTTCCATCTGTCGAGCATCGGAACTGTCACTTCGTAATCTTCACCGGAGGAAACAGCGGAAACATGCCAGAGATATACATCTGCCAGATTCACCGCATTATTGATTATGCGCATGTGAGAATCGATCTCGACCGCCTCATCGCTGTCGAATGTGACCGTAACCGTTCGCTCCTCGCCCGGTGGTATCTCAAGCTGGTCGGGTTCGACAGTCAGGCAATTTCTTCCGGCGTGAGGGATCTGAATATCCCAGATTGTCACTGTCTCATCACCGAAGGAGGTGAACACAGCATCTATTGAATATTCGAGACCGATCAGCAGGTCATCGCCGAATTCGAGCGGATCGGGCTCGATCCTCAGGTGCGGTCCTTCGGGAACTCCTTCAGAGCAGACAGCTCGAATAGGCCAGGGCTGATTCTCAGGAAGATTATCCGCATCGCTTATAATGAAAAGACTTGAATCTAACACAACAGGTTCATCGCTTCTGAAAGTCACAGTAACTTCCATAATATCTTCAGCTTCAATAACAAATGAGCTCGGTTCAACGGACAGGCAATCGCGGTACTCCTGCGGAATTGTGATCGCCCTGACACGCACCATCTCGTCATAGGTGGTAAATATGGCGACAATAATGTACTCTCGACCGGGACGAAGATCGTTGCCGAAGTTAAGCGACTCCGGTCTATAACGGAGCCCCCGGGGAACTTCCTCAGGTATCGCAGCCGATAGATGCCAAAGGCAGGGTTGATGAATATTCTCCGCGTTATGCATGACGCGAAGATCTATATCAAGTTCAACCGGTTCTTCGGAGGCGAAGGTAACGATTACAATCCTATCCGAATCCGGTTCAAGTACGAATTCTCCGTTAGGATCGATGGTTAGATAATCTGCAGCGTTATCCGGTGGTATGATCTCGGTAATCGTTACCGCTTCATCTCCGAATGATGAGAAGACCGCTTCGATGCTGTATTCCTGATCGATTTCGAGGCTGTCTCCAAAATCGAGCGCATCCGGTTCGATGCTCAGGTGTCTGCCTTCAGGCACCTCATCGATGACAACCGCGATAACGTCCCATTGAAACACATTATCCATGTTCTGCGAATCGTTGACAACCAGAATACGCAGGTTGTACTCACCCGGTTCATCGCTACGGAAGATTACGGTTACGACTTGTTCCGATCCGGGTTCGATCTCGAATTCAGTCGGATCTACGGTCAGGTAGTCCTCCCCGTCGCCCGAAATCCGTATCCTGTTGATTGTCACCGTCTCATCGCCGAAGGATGAAAAAACGGCGTTAATCGTGTACTCTTCACCCGGCGAGAGATTGTCGCCGAAATCGAGCAGTTCCGGCTCGATTCTGAGTTGCCGTCCTTCAGGCTGCTCTTCTGACGCAGTGGCATAAACATCCCAGATAAAAGCGTTGTCAATATTGTCGGAATTGTTAAGTACCCGCAAACGGGAAACTAATTCAACCGGTTCTTCAGTACTGAATGTTACAGTTACTATCACCTCCTCGTCGGGAGGTATCACAAATTCTGTGGGTTCAACGGACAGATAGTCTTCAGCATTCATGGGCATCTGGATTGCATGGATCGCGACAGTATCATCACCGAAGGATGAGAACAGTGCCTCAATTGAGTATTCACGTCCTACGATCAAGTCATCACCGAAATCAAGCGTTTCTGGTTCTATCGTAAGCAGACAACCACGTTCACGGATACTGTAAGTCGCCTGGCACATGTAATCGCTTTGGTGAAATTCTTCAAAACGACGTCCCCCATCTGTCGTTATGTACATAGTGGCAGGCATTTCAGGGTTGTTGGCAGAGACAGGTGGAATTGCATCCAGACCAAGTGCGAGACCTTGATTATAACATGCTACCCAGATATCCACACCTAACATGGGGCTTGCCGCCCACCAATCATCATCGCGCTCGACCTCGACCCATCCCTCCTATTCGGCTTCGATTTCGACATTAAATTCAACCAGCCAATCAGTCCAATTAAATTCGACAAAATGCCTGCCTATTACAAAGCGGCATTCAACCGGATCATCGCCAAAATTCACCAGGTAATGACGAAATCCGGTGATGCAAATATACTGGTCACCGCCCGGATGTGAGAATGCCGTGATCCAGCCATTATCTTCATGTCCTTCCATTAGAAGAGACGGTTCATCCCTGCAGTACCCTATCCACATATCCGGATCGACCTCCGGATTGACGACAATCTGCTCGAGCATCATAACATTATTATCTTCGAAAACATCATCCTCTACATCGACGACAACCTGAACAGTGTAATATCCGATCTCTTCGGGCTGCCACCGTTCTTCAATTTCGATCTCGATCTCTTCCTCAGATTCCATACCGTCGATTTCAGTCATTCCAAGCTCTGAAATTTCATTCCCATCTTCATCTAATACAAAGAAGTTCACTTCCACATTTTCGACGTCGCATCCGGGATTGGCAATCAAAGCGGTGTAACTCATCTCGGATCCGGGCGAAATAATCCATTGTCCCGGTGAACTGTACAGGTTTTCAACTGCAACATCGACACCAACATATTCTCCATTAGCGCGCAGCATAAGATCGCCGTTGAGTACGTCCCATTGGTCATGCTCGTCCTGCAAGTCACCTGCACAGACTGAACTGCGATCGACTTCAGTGCTACGATCGAAGAGATTCCACCAGCCATCTTCCTCCCAATCATGCCCACCGGGAGCGGGTCCATAGATGATGCTGAAGTTCTCCCCCTCTTCGAACAGGATATAGTCCTCTTCATCCAGTTCAATCGTGATCCACATATCTTCCGGATGATCCAGATCAAACGGCGGGATAATGTCAATCCTGCCAGCCCATAGCCGCTCTATCAAATCATGCGTATCCTGATTTTCACTGTAAACATAAACGTTACAGGGACTTTCACTCTCATGAGGATTCCAAGCAAGAAAACTGACAGCCTGCAGTTCAAATTCGCTGTGCGGTGTAAACCATTGGCGTGACCAGTAATCCTCACGTGCATAAAAAAACCATGGTGGTCTTCCATCGTCATATATTATCCAGTCATCGCCGAAGTCACGGTCGGGCGTCGGTTGCGCTCTGGCCACATTTGGATTGAGTGATATGGAGAAAGGCGTCGGGGAAACGTTATTAACAGATGCGAAAGGTATTGCATGCAGAAGTGAGCCTGTGAAATAAAAGGTAAGGACGGTTATGAAAAAAATCTTTAATTGCTTCATCATTCCTCCATCGGATGGATAATACATGATAAATTAAATACAACATTAAAGATCATACTGTGATAATGGTCACAGAGGTTGACAAAGTTCTGTGACTTTATAAAAATAATCAATTATTAATCATAAGTCAAATAATTTCTCAAGGTTAACGATATTTCGATTGTTCAAAATAGTTTCCGCTTCAGTATTATCAAATCAATCGGGTTGGAATAAACGGGCTGGTTTGTTTGCGATGATTCTTAGCTTCTTCGGGATGGAAATTAATTGCGTAAAAGGCAGGTAAAACAGGATCGATCTTACAGGAAACCCGACCGTATGGTCGGGTTCTAACAGTGCATTCTTGTATTCCCGGCAGAGTTGATTAAGGCGAAAACGATCTTTTTGTCAGTTCGACAAAAAACAAGACAGATTCTATTCGGTTTGAACTCAGCGCTTTTACGGTTAATATTTCAGCAGTAATTCCTGCCGAGTATCCCGCTTGAGCCTGTCAAGTTCAAACTCTTCAATAGGTGTCAGTTGATCGTATAACTGACGCAGGTATTGATTTAATGAACTCCAGATTCCCTCGAAATCCTTGCCGTTATCAATATCCCGCAACTGACCAACGGCGGAGAGGGCTGTCTCGGTGGTAAGGATAAGTTGAGTGTTCATTATCGACTCCTGCTCTCAAAGATGGTTGAGGAAGTGCTTTGGTTCCGCTCTAAGGGAAAACATATCTATCTACGTCTCAGCAAATTTTATGCCGCTTCATCTCAAACAAATATGAAGATCATTCAAACTATCATCGATTTTGCATTTACCTGTCGCGACGCGATTCAGGACAATAATACCTACTCAAGCTATTCAATTTATCACCTCTATGTAACGCATGTTTTATTCAGTACTTATGAAAACGTGGAAATCCAAAATGAATAATGCGGTTAATATCATCAGTATCCGCTTTCGTATCTCTCATCCATATAAGAAACGGATCTAACAGAAGCTGCATAAGATCACTCTGATTAGCCTGTTTTATAATGGGTTTTAGTAATAGTGCAAAATTCGCAAATTATATGCAAAAAATTAATTCCGCACGCAATCGAATCGATGGAACCACTGGGTGGCATCGACACTCCCTGTTTTCACTTCTCACTTTCACCCTCGCTCCCTCACTCCCTCGCTCCCTCGCTAACTTACCTACCATCAGGGGTTGACAATTAACGGTGTTGGCATTATATTCACTTTATTATGTAGTTTTGTAAGATATTAAATTATTTATATTTAGTCAGGGAGGTTACAATGACTGGTCATCATCGGTTTTTACTTCCGGCAGTTTTCCTGTTTTTCTTCACGATCTGCTTCAATCCTGCAACTGCTGAAATCACGGTTAACCCTATCGGTTTTACCGTTTCGATGGAAGGAGACGAAGAAGTCGAAGTTGAGATGATTCTTAGCAACGACGGCGAGGATGATGTTGCTTTCAAGATCAAGAATGAACTTATCATTCCGGACGAAGATCGTCGAGGAGGTCCGCGGCGGGATGATCTCGGCGACGAGGTTGCCAGTGTTGATGCACCGGGCGGCCGCTGGTTATCGATCACCTGGGGTGACGAGTTGATATGGGGAGCGCTGCACGCCGCGGACAGTAGAGTAATCGCCTACAATATGGATGGTGAGATGGTTGTGGATTGGCAGCTAAATATTTATGCTATCGGTATGGCGTGGGATGGTGAAGCTTTATACATAGGTGATTGGAGTGGCGATCACAACATCCACCGATATGATGTAGAAGGCGAGCATCTGGGACAAATCAATCCAAACACTACAATCACAGGTGTTGGATGGGACGGTGAAAACCTTTGGATCCTCGACCACGCAAATAATCGCCAGATCCAGCAGATCAACCTTGAAGGTGAAGTTCTTGGCACATGGTCTACTCAAGACCTTGATAATAACTCCTGGTTATCTTTAACCTATGTTCCGGAACATAATGACGGTCATGTCTGGGTTAAACACAATAATGGTATGCTGTATCAGCTTAACCTCCAGGAAGATGACACCGAAATAGTTCAAAGGCACCCACTGCATAATGGATTAAATGAATTCGGTCTCGACCATGACGGTGAGAACTTATGGCATACTATGCCAAATCGCTGGATTTCGTTTGACGACGGCATAGAAGAGTTCTATATGCTGACACCCGATCCCGAGGAAGGTGTTATCGGAGCCGATGATAGCGAAACTGTGAATTTTCTGGTTTCAAGTATGGAAATTGAGGATGGTGTTTACAACATCCTAATCCAGATTGAACTGTCCGAACCCGTAGAGGAACGCGATGATATCGAACAATCACTGATCGAAATTTCAGCAGTTGTTTCTGTCGGCGAACCAACGTATTCGATTTCCGGAGTAGTTACCGGTGAGGCTGAGGTTAATGAAGAGGCTGTCGTGGGAGCAACTGTTGAAATGGATGCTTATATCATAACCCGTTTCAGCGACAACGAGGGAGTTTACGGCTTCGAAAACCTGCCGCCCGGTGATTACACTCTCACCTTTACCGCTGTTGACTTCTTACCCACCACCG
>JABMRV010000044.1 GCA_013202285.1 bacterium
ATCCCGGACTTGATCCGGGATCACAAGTCGGGTTTCAAATTGATTCAATATAAACAAAAAGGGCGGTGAATCACCGCCCTTCCTGGGAATAATTAATTTAATGAAAACGATTATCTTATCAACACAATTCGAGCAACCTTTGCTCCAACCGGCGTCTGCAAACGGATGAGATATAGCCCGGAAGCAAGATCAGCGCCGTCGAATATCACCCTGTACGTGCCCGGTTGACGAGCGCCCTGGGCAAGTTCGATCACCAGGCGACCACTCAGATCGTAAACACTTAGCCGGATGTCTCCCTGCTCGGGAACAGTGTAAGTTATCCTCGCCAGAGAATTGAAAGGATTGGGATAACTGCCGGAAATCGACCACTCTGCCGGTAACAAACCATCCTCATTTTCCACACCGGCTGACCAGAATAATTGAATAAAATCCGAAAGGTAACTCGTCGGGGGGATTGTAGTGTACACCGCACAGACCGCATATTCATAGACTCCACGTTCCATGCCGACGAGGTTGTCGAAGTATTGATTGTCCCGCACCAGCGTATCGAGTTCCGAACAGTCTTCCTCTATACTCCTATATATCATGTAACCCAGTAACTCATTAGGATAGATGAGGTTATCGCGAGTGAGATTCGGTGTTGTCCACGTAAGGAATGCCCCTCCGCCGCGAATCTCACCGTTCAGGTCGAGCGGTTCTTCCTTTTCAGTGGCGAACCGCAGTTCGATGTCGTCGATCCACCATCCACTCCTGTTGACTGAGCCGTCTGAACCGAAACGGAAACGGATTGTAACGTCTTCGTCCTCGAAATCGCTGAGATCGAAAATTGCCGGTTCCCAGTCGTGTTCACCTGAATAACAGGGCATCCCATCTATCGGATTCTCGGTCTGACCCTGTCGTATAACGTAAGGATATCCCGGTCTGTTAGTTGTTTCCGGTTCGATTAACTCCCACTGCCCGTCGCCGATTGCTATCTCCACGAAGCCGCCGTCGAAAGCGCTGTCCGGCTGATCGGCATAACTTTCAGCGTGAATTCTGTGCCAGAACACGAGCTGCACAGAACTCCCGACCAGGAATTCCGGCATCTCGATGGCACAGTTCACATTATCCTCGTAATCGTCTTCATTGTCTATCGGTCCGATCTTTATGCAGCGCGAACCGTTGGGAGTATGATTGTCAAAATCAGAAAGATGCCACATGTCCCCCCATTCATCACCCAGATTATAATGTTCCCATTCTTCATCGTCGCGCTCGAAAGTGAACATCTCGCCGCCGATGCCCATATCCTTGAGCCAGGTGCGATAGAAGTTCATCGCTCCCGATATGCGGACGTAGAATACAACGCGGTACGGATCGGGACAATCTTCGGAAATCCTTATCAGGAAATAATCGCGAAATCCGCGTGATTCACCGGACTTCAAGGAATATAGCACTGTTTCATTCTCGATTATTTCAACCATCTCGCTTTCACAGACAAGCTCTGCAACAAGATCTTCAGCATCACCCGTACCGATGTTGTCGAGACGCAGCAGCAAATTGACTTCTTCACCCGGATCGATTATTCCGTTACCATTACCGTCGCCATCGTACACTTCCAGTAATTGTCCGCTCAACACCGGAGCATGAACGATGAGTTCCATCTCCTGCGACCACACATCGTCCGCCTCATTCTGGATCAGGAAGCTGATCTCTATCTCGTGCAGATCACGGCAGTGTGAAACAATTGACAGTTCGAACGCCTCATCGGCGAACATATTGGATGAAGAATCGATATCCGAGTATGTGGCTGTTTCATTGAGCAATCGTACCATCGGATCGTCGGTCTGGATGGTAATGGTCAATCCTTCCAGTGTTTCAAGCCCAAAATTACGTACATAGGGATTGAGAATGAATGTCTCGCCGGCGTCGATCAAACCGTTACCATTGCCGTCATTGTCTTCAATAACCAGCTCGACAATCCAGGGATAGCCCCCCTCCGGCTGAATCGTCTGGATCTCGTCATAATATGTAATCATATTATGTTTCGTGACAGCGAGGGTTAGATCCCCTTCATCACTAATTGGTTCGTCAAACTCCAGGGAGGCGACTCCTTCATCATCCGTCAAGCAGACTGCCAGTATCTCACCGTCCTTTGACAGACAAACGCGCGCTTCCGCAATCGTTTCGCCGTCGCTGTCTTCGACAGTCACTTCGTACTCGAAACTGCCCATCACTATCACACCGTTATAGTCAGGGGCAAACTCACCCGGTTCGTCCGTCCATATATCCATCAGCGGATCGCCGAGGAGGTTCATCTCGTAGTAAACCCATCTCATAACCGTGGCGTTTTCTACCCAGGCAGCAAGGTCTTCCTTGGAATCTTCGTTGGTCTTCCCGATGACATAGATTTCTTCGTCGAATATAGCATCCACAAATTCACGTTCAAAATGCTGTGAAGCACCGTTGGTGTTATTACCGTTACCCCAGCCGTAGCGGGAATTGCAGAGGTACGCCACAAAACCGTTGTCAATCCCGGATACGAGCTTCTCGGCGATACAATCAAAACCGAAATAATCGTTGGGTCCGGTGCCTCTATTATCGAAGGCGCCGGTATAACAACCCTGTGAATAGGCGATGTTGAAACCGTGCTCCTCTCCATCGTTGGTGACGTTGTTATTCGTCACTGAGTTCACATTGAGCTTCATGCAGGCGTTAGTGTATGCGTGACCCAGGTGATGTATCATGTGACTGCCATCCGATATCAATGATCTGAGCTGATTGGCGGTCCATGTCCCATTACGATCATAGAGGTTACTGCGGTTGAAACGATCGGGAAAGCCTGCCGTCACATGATCCCACCGGTTGGTCCCAGCATAGATCTCATTCATGTAATCACTGCCCCACACGTTCCAGCCGAGGTCCTCACCGAGCATCAGAGCTTTCAGGATATCATCGACAACGGGACGATCAGAGTAGAGCATGACCTTGTTGGTCAGACGTTCAATCTCCCTGTTCATTGCACCGGGAATCCTGCCGACTATTACTTCAGCAAGGAGATCCCATTCCCTGGAACGCTCTCCCCAACTGTTATTGTTGTTTTCGTTCCAGTTTCCATCAAGTCCCGCATAGTAAAGATCGGCGGGGATGTCGTTATCCGGTGAATTGTTGACAATACCGTACAATCCGCGATGCGGAACCTGCTCGGTGTCGCCCATCAGGATCACTGTACCGACGTTCAGCTCCTCGTAAGCCCGGATGATGCCGTTGCGAATTTTTTCCTGATCGTCTCTACCGTTCTCTTCCTCAATGAGATCCTCAACATTGAATATGAAAGTTTCAAAGCCGCGCGTGTTCCACCAGTCCTGGTAAGCCTCTGCTGCCCTGAACATCAATTCAACGGTGACAATCAACACTGTCTCGAGTTCATCATCATCCCTGCGCGGGTACTGCGCCAGCAGATGGTCGTTTCTGACTTTGTCAACGACCCAGTCGCGCGTCTCTCGATCACCTCTGTAAAAGCGGTTATACGAGATCTGTTCTGTCTCTCCGGCTACCGTTTCGATGCTAAGCACAGCCTGTGCCAGATATTCGAGTGAACCGTTCACAGGATTCCACCTGAATGGCGATACTTCACACGTCGCCACTGCAAAGCCCCGCTTGAGATGTGTGACGAGATTGCTGACGGCATTTGCAGGATAGAATTCATCTAATCCATATATGACAGGATCAGGAGGGGTCTCCTCATACGGAGATGTATCGCTTAACCGTCGGGGTCTCGGTATCGGTTCTAAGTAATAGGTTCCGGGGATTTTCGCCCAGACCTCGTTTTTCAACTCAATGGATACTGCTCTCTCGCCGGGCGGTAGCAGCATCCAGACGCCGTCCGTAGGCAGAGATGGATATCCGGGGGGCCCTGAAATCAACCCATCGGGGAACAGAATCCGGTCAGCGCCGTTTTCCTGGATTATCGTCGGAAGCTTGTAACCGAGGTTGTTGTCAAGCTGTACTGCAGATGAGACTGTCGGCATTGAGATCAGCATGAGAATAATAGCTGCAATACCTGTGTATAAGATCGAACGTTGCTTCATAAAAACCTCTCAGAATGATGTGGGTGAAACGTATGATGCGAATCTGCACTTTTTAATATAAGTAATTAATTCCTTGAAACGCAAGTAAATTACCTGTCAGCGAGTACTTTATTGATTCTGAATTCCTTGCTTGCTGAAGCGTAAAGGTTGGTTCATAGCTGTCAACCGCAGAGGGTGACAGCAATCAGCATATTACCGCTGATATGTCAATCCTTAAATCGTACATAATAATATCACTTTTATAATCGTGTCATTCTTCTTACATTACTTTACTATGAAGGATCATCCAAGCGAGGAATCCCCTCGATCTGTTCATCCCGAAATTCCGCTGGCGGAACGGATGCGTCCCGGGAATCTGGATCATTTCGTCGGTCAACAGCACCTGCTCGGCGAGGACAGGATACTCAGACAGTTGATAGAACGCGACCGGCTGCCATCGTCGATCTTCTGGGGAGAGCCCGGTTCAGGCAAGACCACTCTGGCTCGAATAATCGCCCGTTGCAGCGGTTGTGAGCTTACCGAGATATCCGCAGTATCGTCAGGCGTCAGGGATGTCAGGAAGGTAATCGAACGTGCGGCGATGGACAAGCGAATCGGGCGGGGAACAATCCTCTTCATCGACGAAATCCACCGTTTCAACAAGGCTCAGCAGGATGCGTTGCTGCACTCAGTCGAAGACGGCACACTTACCCTCATCGGAGCAACTACAGAGAATCCTTCGTTCGAGGTTATTGCCCCGTTGCTTTCCCGTTGTCGTGTTTTCAGGTTCAAACCGCTGTCACCTGACGACATCCGAACCATTATAGATAGGGCGCTCAACGATGATCCGTATCTGGTAAATGTAGGAATGAAGCTTGAAGATGCTGCTTGCGAAGCTCTTGTAAATCACTCAGGGGGAGACGCCCGGACGGCTCTCAACGCCCTTGAGATAGCAGTTGAACTGGGTCAGTCTGACGGTGCAGCCTCAATCTCCACCGGGCTCATCGAACGCGCCCTGACGGCTAAACCGGGACGTTATGATAAAAAAGGCGATTACCACTACGATGTTATCTCAGCCTTCATCAAGAGCCTGCGCGGCAGCGATCCCGATGCGGCAGTATATTGGCTGGCAAGGATGATTGAAAACGGCGAAGATCCGCTGTTCATCGCTCGACGGATGGTCATCCTCGCCTCTGAGGATATCGGCAACAGCAACCCGACCGCTCTCGTGCTGGCGCAATCATGCGCCGATGCGATCAAGTTCATCGGAATGCCGGAAGGACAGTTGATCCTATCCCAGACCGCGCTATACCTGGCTTCATCACCGAAGAGCAATTCATCACTGACTGCGCTGCTTGCCGCGAAGGAAGACATTAAAAACGATCCCGATCTGCCCGTTCCGTTGCACCTTAGGAATGCAGTTACCGGTCTGATGAAGGCGGAGAACTACGGCAAGGATTACAAATACGCTCACGATCATCCCGGAGGCGTCGCCGATCAGCACCATCTGCCGGAGGAGTTGAAAGACCGGATCTATTACAAGCCCTCCGACCGCGGTGTCGAGAAGACAATTGGGGAACGGTTGAAGGTGTGGTGGCCTAAGAAGAAACGAGGAGAAGACTAACCACAAAGGCACGAAGACACGAAGAGAAAGTCGTATCTGTCATTCCCGTGAAGCAGTCTGACCGGGAATGTCATCTGTCCGCTGGAAGACGCCCTCGTCTTCCAGCCAAGTTGTTGTTATTTCTGGCAGACGGGGGCGTCTGCCAGCAGG
>JABMRV010000045.1 GCA_013202285.1 bacterium
ACACGGATCACAGCATCACCGAGTCCGACGCCCTGCATGTCGATGGATATCTCGTCATTTTCCGGATCGTTGGAGGAAATCACAAGCGTGGCGATAACTGCGCCGACTTCCAGCGGAGAGAAGGTTACGATCAGGTCCCAGCTTGCATCCGGTTCTATTAACACCTGTTCCCTGAAGTTCAGATCGAAATACTCCCAGAACGGACCTTCAACGATCACACTGGAGACAATCAGGTCGGCGTTGCCTGGATTATGAATAGTCAGCGACCGATCCTCACTCTCCCCCCGGTGAACATCACCGAAGTTCAGGCTCTCGGGTTCAACACTTATCTCTGGTCGCTCCTCCACCTCAGGCGGTCTGAAGGCACGGATAAACAGATCACTATCGATCTCAACCCAATCATCGTGATTGATGGCAGGATCATCTCCCTCATAGTAAGAACTGCGACCGACCTGGGTTCCCTCATCGGTCACGTTCCACCAGCCGTCGCCTTCTTCCATATTATCCGGATCATAATCTCCGCCGGGTGCGGGACCATACATAACCGTGAAGTTATCCATGTTATTAAACACCGGACGGTCATTCTCAGGTATATCGAGCCAGATCCAGTTTGCATCGATGTCGTTGCCGTTCCAGCGATCAAGCTCCTCGATCTCGGTCTCCCAGATCAACTCGTCGAGTTGGTGGTTATCGCTTTCACTGTAGATACGAACATGGCAAGGAGCATTCGGATTGGGAGCCGGATTATAGGGCATAAAACGGACGCCCCCTAATTCAAAACCATCTCCGTGAACAGTGAAAGTTACCTTCGACCAATAGTTCTCGACCGCGAACAACGTTGTCGGATCGCCATCATCATAGTAGATCGAGTCGCCAGTCGGTGGTTCACCGGGGTCGCCAGGTTCAATACTGAGTTTTCCGTATCCGAATGTGTTGTCCGGTCCTTCATTACCGATGTCGATGGCGTTGTCCTGGAGATACTCTCTGATATTTGCATTATTCATATTCAGATCGTTCGACAGCACAAGTGCAGCGGCGCCAGCGGCGTGCGGGCATGCCGCCGAAGTGCCGAAGAACCGTATATCCATTTGACCGTAAGCATACGTTGAAACACCGTCCGGAGCAGCGATATCCGGTTTAATTCGCCCGTCGTAAGTTGGTCCGCGTGAACTGAAATCCTCGGCGCCGGGATTGTCACGCTCCCAGTTCCGATAATAAATGGCTCCCACCGCAAAACAACCCTCTGCAATGGAGGGAATGGTAATACTACCTGCCGAAGTATGGTAGCCGATGTCATTCGGATAGGATATCAGCGTGAAGTCCATTCCGTTGTCAGCGTCGAACCTCAGCACCCTTACTCCGAATTCACCACTGTTCTCGACAATAAAATCAATCTCCTCTACAGGGATGTCATTCCCGTCCTGACGGTTGTTTGAACGATCGACAAGCTCCCATTCATCATCGATTAGTTGAACCAGTTCGAGATCGAAATCCTGGTCGGTGTTGGGAAAATCGTCCCAGACCAGGGATACGCTCAACAGGGTACCGCGATCGAATTCAAAGTTGCGACCCGGAGCAACGCCGAAATTGTTGACAACAATACCATCGGCAAAACGATGATAATGATCATCCTGCCGCTGGTCGTCAAAATCGTCGCGGTAATGAGCATCGGCGCTATTGCCGGCTGATTGGACAAAAAACAATCCGTCTTCGTAAGCATCGTTCACCAGAACCGACATGCGGTCTTCTCCGCGGAAGTAATCGCCCAGGGGAACTCTCCAGCCCAGTGACATGCTGACAATATCAATCTCGTTGTCAGACGCATACTCCAATGCATTCTCGAAGTGAGCCGAATTCCAGAGTTTCACCAGGTAGAGATCGGCTTCAGAAGCAAAGTCGTATATGATCTCCGCACAGGCTGTGCCATGAACATTTCCCTCATTGAAGTCTTCACCGGTAAAGTTGCGAGCGGTGAATTCCGGCAGTTCCCCAGCGTTGCGCGCCTGGGTGGAGAGGGCATAACCCATGTCGAACACCCCAATCCTGACGCCGTCGCCGAGTATATCCTCATCGTGAAAACCAGCGCCTCCAACGAGTTCGAATCCCTCGGTGATGATCTCCTGAATAGGCTTGTAAGGGCGGTGCAGGAGAGAAACCGCATCGAGAGCAGATGCAAAATTTTCCATCTCCTCAATCGGTATCCAGACGATGATGAAGTTCTTGGAACGGGACTCAATTTCGACTCCGTACTGTTTCAACACATCCTGATCAATCGAGTCGGTCAGATATCCTTTATGCAGGTTCAATTCGGTCAAGACCAGACTGTTCCTGAGGGTTATCCCGTGTCTTTCAGCGTAATCTTCCGCAGCGCCGATACCCTTATTGAGGTATATATCAAGCATTTTTGACAGCGCAGTTTCAAGCTTGTCGTGTTCCGGTTTCTTCGCAAATAAACCCGAATCCTTGAACTGATTTACTGAAAAAGGTGAATAGTGAACCGTGTTCAGTTTACTGCTTTGCAGGGAACTTTCGTCATCGACGGTTGTCTCTTCAGCTTTAATCGGTACACCTCTGGTGTCGATTTCTCGCGCAATGACGCTGTTTATCAGGCAGATCGTATAGACTGCCGCTATAACTGTCAGGAACTGCCGCATACAGGCGTTCTCCTTTTGTTTAGAATGAAGCATTCTTTGAAAGAATGCATTGTTGGTTGAATATAAGCCATCATTTTACACTTGACAGAACAGTAGTTCTAATCACTACCGTTCAACCTCATACCAGAGACGGTCGGCTGCCTGCCTGTTTTCGCCTCCCATCAGCGAGATTAACAACCAGGGGCGTTTGACAAAATACCAGTCGCCCAACATGTCGAACTTTCGGCATGAGGTCCTGATATATGCATGCGTGAGCACTTTGGTCTTTTTCCCTTGACTTCTGCCATAAGCCTTGAGCCGGATGGCGAAATCGACATCTTCGAAGCTAAGGAGGTTTTCGTTGAAACCACCGATGGCTTCAAAATCGCGGCGATAGCACCACAAACAACCGGCGGATACCCGATGCCAGAGTATTACCGGGAGGAACATGAGCGCAGTCAGGATTATGCCCGCTGAATATCGCTCCAGTTTGAGCATTACCCCGCCGCCGTAATATCTCCCCGAACTTAGCGCCTGATCCACTTCCTCCAGCAAGTTTTCGCTCATGGTGCTGTCTGCATCGAGAGTCAGAATAATCTCTCCCTCTGCCACTCTTGCGCCACTGTTGCGGATTTTGGAGAGATTCCTGCTGTCGTCATATACAATATCCAGATGGAGCAACGTTCACTGGATGATGAGGAATGAGATTGCTTCGTCGCTTCGCTTCTCGCGATGACCAGGGAATGAGGAAGATCCTTCAATATCTAAATTGTGTCAGGTGTAACGCTAACTTGACTTTCTAATTATTATTACGTATATTTGCTTTCATCTAGGTGTACATATCCATTGCGTATATATCTGAATACTCAGCTGACACTAGAACAGACCCTTTGCACATCCAACTGTACACCAAGTAATATTCTGCGACTATATATATTCGTCTAACAGCCTTGATAGTAATCGATATGCCAATAGAAACTCAAATATATTACAAAACAAAGGGTAGATCAATGAAACAAGTAAATATCATTCTAACCATTGTACTTTCTTTATGCCTGCTAAATCTGAACGGATGTAGTAGACAAGTTGCAGAATCATTTGTTGCAATCTATGATGTTATAAACCCTGAATTATGGAATGGGATTCGGGTAGAAATGGCTATAATCCCAAGTGGAACATACACAGATGTAGCTGGGAATACAGTGAGTGTAAATGAGTTTCTGTTGAGTAAATACGAGATAACGATAGAAGAATGGATACTCGTCAGAGACAGTTACAACAGTGTACCAATACCTGATGGATTCTGTCGACCATCTTTCGGCCCTATCACGTTCGATACTCACGGTGATGATCCGAACATGCCAGTATATGGAGTGACCTGGGAAGATGTTGATTTGTTTCTTGATTTTGTAAACGGACCACGAGAAAGTGATGAGAAACCGCTGTTCAGGTTACCTACAGAAGAAGAATGGGAATACGCTTGTCGCGCAGGGACACAGACACCCTTCTACTGTGGTACAGACTTAACAGACAGATTTGCAGTATTTGATCGTCGTGATGAGGGCGTAAATCCTGTTGGATCAAAGATACCAAATGATTTCGGATTGTACGATATGCACGGTAATGTCTTGGAATGGACTAGTTCACCTAGCATAACTTATTCGGATGAATATATCTTAAGGGGAGGTTCATTTAGCAATCGTGCTCGAGAATGCAGTTCTTTTTATAGAAATGAGGCGCCTCCGTACGATCATTCTGATTATATAGATCCGGGATTTAGATTGGTGCTTGGAGAATAAGTAACGGGCACGACTGCCTGAATCAAGGGTGAATAGTGATACGTTGAAAGACACTTAATCAGCCCTCTTGCGCTGGATTGAGGAGCCTTGCGCCTTCTGCCTTGGACGGAGTCCTCCACCGATGTAGATGAACCTGCCATCTACACATCTGCTACACAGCCCGTAACCCCTTCCCACATTTCCTTTACGCCTCATCAGTGTAGCAGTGTAGCCAAAAACACTACTGTTGACAATATACAACATTTCACTCAAAAAATCAACCTGTACTTAAGGTTTTCGCTACTCAAAACTCCCACCTCACCCCATATTGGTTCATCGAGGTGACGAAAAGAGCGTCTGAACTTCGCGATATCTCTTCCGTGTCATCACTGCAGCGGTTGATGACGACGATGGTCTGTACTTGCTCGGGATAAGATCGAGCCGCTCTATGTATCGACTTCAGGCAGTCGGCGATAAATGCCTGTTCGTTGCGAGCGGGGATGATCACGGAGAATTTCATGAGTGTTCTGCGGAAATTGCGTTCCTTAATTCACTTTCCCCCCGCCCTTTTCTGTATCCTCACCCAGGCATCCCTCAAGGTGACAGTCCGGTTGAAAACCGGTTTCCGGTCGGTTGAATCGATGCTGTCAACGGTGAAGTATCCCTGCCGTTCGAACTGACAGTGGAATCCGGGTTTTACATCCTTAAGGTTTGGTTCCAGTCTGCATGATGTTAACACTTCCAGCGAATCAGGGTTGATATTGGATTTCCAGTCCTCGCCCTCCTCTACATCGGAAGGATTCTCTTTTGTGAACAGGTGGCTATAGAGCCTCACCTCTGCTTCAATAGAGTGCGCAGCCGATACCCAGTGAAGCGTCGATTTAACTTTGCGCCCATCGGGTGAGTTACCCCCGCGAGAGGCGGGATCGTAAGTACAGTGCAGCTCTATTGGTTCACCGGTTTTTTTATCCTTGATAACTTTCTCACACTTTATGAAGTATGCATACCGCAGCCGCACCTCGCGACCCGGCGCCAGGCGGTAAAACTTCTTCGGCGGGTCTTCCATGAAATCCTCCCGCTCGATATATATCACTTTTGAAAAAGGAATATGACGCATTCCGGCTGACGGATCCTCCGGATTGTTTACGGCTTCCATTTCTTCGACTGAATCTTCGGGATAGTTCGTGATGACCACCTTGAGAGGACGGAGTACAGCCATATAGCGCAGCGCGCTGAGGTTCAGTTCTTCACGAAGACAGTGCTCAAGCAGCGCAATATCGACGATGCTGTCCCGCTTGGCGATACCGATCAGATCGAGGAATTTTCTGATCGATGCCGGAGTGAAGCCCCGCCTTCGCAGACCGGAGAGCGTGGGCAGGCGGGGATCGTTCCAGCCGTTGACATATTCCTCTTCGACCAGCTCGCGGAGTTTCCGTTTGCTCAATACGGTGTAGTTGAGATTAAGCTGCGCGAACTCGATCTGTCGCGAGCGTTGAATATCGATCTCGTTCAGGTACCAGTCGTACAGCGGGCGGTGATCCTCAAATTCCAGTGTGCAGATTGAGTGTGTGATTCCCTCGATTGAGTCAGATTGACCATGCGTAAAATCGTATGTCGGGTAGATGCACCACTTGTCACCCGTCCGGTGATGGCTCGTCATCAGGATACGGTACATAACCGGATCGCGCATGTTCAGGTTACCGGCTGACATGTCGATCTTTGCGCGCAGTACCCGGTGACCGTCCTCGAATTCACCGGCTCGCATCCTTTTGAACAAGTCGAGATTCTCCTCGATAGAGCGATTGTGGTAAGGGCTGTTTGTGCCCGGTTTGGTCAGTGTTCCACGAGTTTCCCGTATCTCCTGAGCGCTCAGGTCGCAGACGTAAGCCTTGCCCTTTTTTATCAGTCGAACAGCGTATTCAAAGAGAGTGTCGAAATAGTCGGAGGCATAGTAAAGTCGGTCGTCCCAGTCGAATCCCAGCCAGCGGATGTCGTTCTTTATCGATTCTACATATTCAACTTCTTCCCTCGTCGGATTTGTGTCGTCGAAGCGCAGGTTGCACAGACCGTTGTAATCTTCAGCGAGACCGAAGTTGAGGCAGATCGACTTGGCATGACCGATATGCAGGTAGCCGTTCGGTTCCGGTGGGAAGCGGGTATGAACTCTGCCGTTGTTTTTATTATTCTTTATATCCTCATCTATTATATTCTTAATGAAATTTGATGAAGATGGTGAACCGGTTGAAGACATGGGTTTTGTTTCCTGGTATTTAGGATTATCGAAACGCAATTAGCAAGTTAGTGATTTTTAGCGGTTGCTTCAACTCAAATCTGCAAGATGTTACTATCATTTCATGTTGCTTGTTTGAATATAGGGTTGAGGCTGAACTTGCCAACGGCAGGTTTCAGAGTTAAATTATACTGTTTTTTCGATATTTAATAACATGTCGAACGGGAGGACAGAATGAGTAATAAAAGATTTACACCCCTTGCCCTTACTGTGGTGATTCTGAGTCTTTTTACCATATTCTCTACAGTTGCAATAGCACAGGATCTCACTCTTCCCGTGTATCGCATGAGTATCGATCAGCTCGACCTGGATGCTCTGAATGGAAATCCATGGACGTCGCGAACCTTTCCGGTGGTGGTGACAATAAATGAAATACCATACGACTGCCGTGTCCGTTATCGCGGCGCTTCAGCCAGGAACACTCCCAAGAAATCATGGAAGATCTTCTTTGAAGAAGAGAGTCCCGGCGGGATCGATGAAATCAATCTCAATTCGGAATACAGAGATCGTTCATTATGTCGTAACCTTCTGTGCATGGATCTCAGTAGATATATCGGCGTCCCTGCACCGGATACCCGTCATATTTCTCTCTTGGTTAATGATCGGTTTATGGGTGTGTTTCTGGAAATTGAGCAGGTGGATGAGGAATTCTTCGACCGCCGTGAACTTGGGTACGGTTCTCTCTGGAAAGCGATAATGCACGGCGCGAGGTTTGCACCTTTCATCAAACATGAAGACCTGTATGTTAATTATGAACCGAAGATAGCGATGGCAGGTACGGTTGACACGCTGGGAGCACGTTTCAGTTTCATCACGTTTGCCGACACTGCTCAGATTGCCGATGGACTGAACAGGATTGTAGATATAGAGAATTTCCTCCGTTATTTTGCCGTTCAATATGTAACCGGAAACGGCGATGGTTTCACCAAGAACTACTACCTGTTCCAGAAACCTGACGGTCGCTGGATGCTTGTTCCCTGGGATTGCGATGCAACTCTCGGCAACAGTTGGGAGGGAAACTGGGTAGATGCTTCGTGGGTAATCGGTTCCGGGTTTCTCAATCATCAGGCGGTCTTCCAGCAGTTGATCTCCATTCCCGGGAACAGGGAGAGATTCCTCGAAATTATCGATGAGTTGATTACAGGAGGTTTCCAGTACATTTCGCGCAATATTATCGATATCTTCGATGAGATCCGACACGATGTTTATCTCGATACTGATAAGAGGGGTGCTAATGTTGAGTTTGAACTTGAGAGAACTCGATTGCTCGAATGGTTTGAGAATCGAACCTCCACACTTACCGATCTCAACTGGTTCAACCGGAGAAACATCCTATCTGTAACCGTTGAACCTGAGTACCTTTCAGAACCCGGTGAGAGCTTTACCGTGAAGGCTGTATTACCTGAGACTGCTTATAGTGTTTCCGTTTGTATAATTAACTTGACGGGAACGGAGGATTATTTCGAGCTTTATGACGACGGTTCCCACGGTGACTCGGTTCCGGGAGACCTCGTCTATACCTCTGATATTTCCCTTCCGGATACCCCGATGCCGTTCTATTACGGTATCTACGTCATGCCGAATGCGCTCGAAGGATCGGTGACTCCACCATCCGGTTGGGCTGTTTTTCGTTACTGGCCTACCACACTCCCTGTCATCAGGCTCGACGATGATCCACCTCAATACGGCGATTTCCACTTCACTTCCTTTGCCGGTATCCAAGAAACAGGTACACATTACTTCGGTCTGGTAAATTCAACCGGCAGACCGTTGAATCTCTCTGGCTGCATGCTCAGGCTTGCAGGTGAATCCTTCATGAAGATGCAGCTACGGGAGTTGTCTCCGATTGAGTCCGGCGACACGCTCATAATTGCAAATAATGTCAACTCGGTTGCGCCGCTGTTTCCGGGCTGCACCGTAACAGGCAACTTCTATTTTCCACCGGCGACCGGTGATTCAGTCCTGCTTGAGACCTGTAACGGCACGCTGCTTGCGGCAGTTGAAGTTGAGAGTGCTATAATTGTTGACGAATGCATCGGCGCCATGGTAATCAACGAGATCAACTATCGCAGCAGCGACACTTTTAATCCTGGCGACTGGATTGAGCTGTACTGCGTCCGTGAGATCGAAGATCTCACCGGCTGGATGCTGAAGGATGTGCGCGAAGATCATATATATTATTTCCCTGCCGGCATGGACATCGGTGTTGGAGAGTATCTGGTGATAGCCCGAGATCCTGAACTGTTCGGGGGATTGTTTCCCGGTGTCGAACCGATGATCGGTGGTTTTGATTTCGGTTATGACGGAAGAGGAGATGATGTGAGGCTCTTCGATTCCGCAGGACGGCTTATTGATTTTGTCAGGTATGACGATTCAGACCCCTGGCCTGAGGAACCGGATGGAGAGGGTCCGACGCTGGAATTGATGAATCCGCACATACACAATTCCAGTTATTGGCATTGGAAGGCTTCATCAGACACATCCCCCCACGGCACTCCCGGAGAACGTAACTCGGAGTACAAACCTGTCGAACTTATCTTTTCACCGCCTGTAACCTGCCGGTTTGATGCGGTCTATCCAAATCCCTTCAACAGCCGGGTAAATATTCGCTGGTTCCAATCGAACAATTTCGTTTCACAGCTTTCGGTTTACGATCTCCAGGGCAGGAGAGTGGTTGTCCTGACTGAAGATAATTATCCTGAAGAATTAAACAGTATAACCTGGGAAGCGGATAATATCGCTGCGGGAGTGTATTTTTTGAGGCTTGAGAATTCTGGATTTGTCAAATTCCGGAAGGTGGTTCACCTGAGGTAATTACCTGCCGATTCTCCTCTGAGGGAATCAACATCGCAACATCATTTCAACTGCGTTACCTACTACCTATAGACAAGCTTGACAGTCTATTCCATGTTTGTTATATTATCACTTCTATCCTGTAAACCTGTTGAGGTTATCTGCAGTTCAGTTTTTGGAATACTTGAAACAGCAGTATTATCGGATCGAATATTCCCGCCTCAATTTTCCCTGAGAGTGGAGGATAAGTCAATTTTCTTCTAATATAAATTAAAGAGTTGGAGTTTACCCAATGAAAAAAGAGATCAAGAATATCCTGGTCACCGGTTCGGTCGGTCAAATCGGATCGGAATTAACACTGGAACTGCGTAAAAGATACGGCGCTGAGAACGTTATCGCCACCGGACGTAAAACACCACCCTCTGATGAACTGCGAGACTCGGGACCGTTCCATTTTATCAACGTGAACGATATTAACAGCGTTGAAGAGATAGTTAAGAAGTACGATATAGACACGATCGTTCACATGGCGGCAATACTTTCGGCTGTCGGCGAGAAAAACCCGCAACTCTGCTGGGATGTGAACATGAACGGCACCATCACCATCCTCGAACTCGGGCTTAAGTACGAGATGGCTCGGATCGTCATCCCCAGTTCAATTGCTGTCTGGGGTAAGGGCGTACCGCTTGACAATACACCACAGGAGACCGTTCTGAAACCGACCACCATGTATGGCGTAACCAAGGTGTGCGGCGAGTTGATCTGCGATTATTATGTTCAACGCTTTGGGCTCGACATTCGCGGGCTTCGTTATCCGGGAATCATCTCGCATGTGACGCCTCCCGGTGGCGGCACCACCGATTATGCCGTCGCCATCTATTACGAAGCGGTTGACAAGGGAGAATACAACTGCTTTGTGCGTGAGGACACTCGCCTACCGATGATGTACATGCCGGATGCTATTAACGGCACGATTCAGCTAATGGAAGCCGATTATGACAAGCTGATTCATCATTCGGACTTCAACCATGCGGCGATGAGTTTCAGCGTAACAGAGCTTGCAGAATCAATCAGGAAGCATATACCTGACTTCAAGGTCACATACGAACCCGACAGCCGCCAGGCAATAGCGGATTCATGGCCCAATTCGATAGACGATTCAGCAGCTCGTGAGGAATGGGGCTGGACACCCGAATGGGATCTGGATGCGATGACAGTGGATATGTTGAAGCAATTAAGGATAAGGAAGGATGCCGGGACGTTGTATCGGTAATTCCCATACGGGGAGTCAACGATAGAGTGCAATTTCGGGGAGGGGCGGTATATTTACCGCCCTCCTTAAAAAGATCTATATGAAAATCTACAAAAATAGGCTCCAACATTGGATTATAGAAGGAGCTTGTTACATGATCAGTTTTAGATTAGGATTCGGCTCTTTAAATAGTGTCGAGATAAAACTAGTTTTAGATCACATCAAATCAGGACACAAAAGCTTCTACAACCTATATGCGGTGCAAATAATGCCGGATCACATCCATGTTATTCTAATCCCGAATAATGGATATGAAATCTCCAGGATAATAAAAGGGATTAAAATTGCGACAGCTATAAAAATAAATGTGTTAAGAAACAGAATCGGCCCGTTATGGGAAAAGGATTACTTTGACAGGATTATTAGATCTGAGTCTGATCTTGAAGAGAAGGTGAATTATATATTTGAGAATCCATTACGGGCTGAATTGACTGAAGATTGTGAAAATTATCAAGGGTGGTATCTGCAGAAGGATTAGTTAAGCGAGTGGAATCTTCCTTGGAATATCGGCGATAGACATATCGCCGCTCCCCATCGTCCCGGGGAGGGGCGGTATATTTACCGCCCACCTTATTATACGATTGTGCAAAGGGTGATATTATGGACAAAGAATTTATTCTCAACGAGATTAAAAGAACGGCAGCAGAGAACGATGGTAAGCCTCTCGGTAGAGATAGATTCTTTAAGCACACAGGAATTAAGGAATCTGATTGGTTTGGTAAGTACTGGGCGCGCTGGAGCGATGCTATCATTGAAGCGGGATTTACACCCAACATATTCCAAAGCGGTTACGACGAGAACTTGCTATTAAAAAAGTTTACAGATTTTACTAGAGAGTTAGGAAAATTCCCGACAACTGGTGAATTGAGGATCGAAGGTCGAAACAATCCTAATTTCCCAAGTGGTGACATATTCAAAAGAAGGTTTGGCAACAAATCTCAACTTGCTAAAAGAATTGTTGTGTGGTGTGAAGAACACAAAAACATGAATGATATAGTAGAGCTGTGCTTGCCGCATTGTCAGGATAGTGATGAAACACGAAAATTCGTTAATACGGAAGAAGATAAATTCGGTTTCGTATACCTTATGAAATCAGGTAGATATTACAAAATTGGAAGAAGTAGTGCCCCTGGTCGCCGTGAATATGAAATAGGAATTCAATTGCCTGAAGAATTGAAAACAATTCACACTATTAAAACCGATGATCCAGTTGGAATAGAGGAGTATTGGCATAAACGATTTAATGCTAAACGAAAGAAAGGTGAGTGGTTTGACTTAAGTTCTGCGGATGTTAAGGCTTTCAAACGTAGAAAGTTTATGTAGTATCACATCTTCCTTTGGAAGATCGGCGATAGATATATCGCCGCTCCCCGGTTAGGGGAACTAAACGATAAAAATAACATCAAATAGATAAAACCCATAGGAGTCAACAATGTACACCAAAATCAAAGATGACCTGATCAAGGAACTGATCGATGTTCGCGAGGCAGGTCTCTACAAGGAAGAACGTTTTATACACGGTCCGCAGGGAGCGGACATCAGCGTCGAATATCCCGACAACGCCCCCTTGGAGGGCGTGATAAACTTCTGCGCCAATAACTACCTGGGGCTGTCGAGCTATCCTCAGGTGCTTGACGCCGCCCGCAAGGGTTTGGATGAGCGCGGGTACGGCATGTCCTCAGTCCGCTTCATCTGCGGCACGCAGGACATCCACCGCGAGTTGGAGCGGAAACTGTCAAAGTTCCTCGGCACCGATGATACCATTCTCTATTCGTCATGCTTCGACGCCAACGGCGGTCTGTTCGAAGTGTTCATGAAGAAGGAAGACGCCATCATCACCGATGCGCTCAACCATGCCTCGATCATCGACGGCATCCGTCTCTGCAAGGCGAAACGGTATATCTACGCCAACAACGACATGAACGCCCTCGAAGAGAAACTGAAGGAAGCAGACGCAAATGGCGCCCGCTACAAGATGGTCTGCACCGACGGCGCATTCTCGATGGACGGCAACATCGCCCAGCTCGACAAGATCTGTGATCTGGCTGAGAAGTACGATGCGCTGGTGATGTTCGACGATTCACACTGCACCGGCTTCCTCGGCAAAACCGGTCGCGGGACGCACGAATACCGCAACTGCATGGATCGAATCGATATCATCACCAGTACACTCGGCAAGGCGATGGGTGGCGCATCCGGCGGTTTTACATCCGGTCGCAGGGAGATGATCGAGATGCTGCGCCAGCGTTCTCGTCCCTACCTGTTCTCGAACAGCCTTGCGCCGGTGGTGGTGAAAGCTGCCATACAGGTGGTTGATATGCTGTCTGAAACTACCGAGTTGCGCGACAAACTCGAGTGGAACACGAAATATTTCCGTGATCGAATGACCGAATTCGGATTCGACATCAAGCCCGGCGATCATCCGATTGTCCCGATTATGCTTTACAACGCCAAACTGTCGCAGGATATCGCCCGCGACATGTACTTCGAGGGTATCTACGTGATCGGGTTCTTCTATCCCGTGGTCGGGAAAGGTCTGGCGCGTATCAGGGTTCAACTCTCCGCCGGTCATCAAAAAGAGCATCTCGATAAGGCTCTTGTTGCGTTCGAGAAGATCGGAAAGAAGTATGACATTCTCGGCAAGAGCAAGGAAGAGATCATCGCCAGGTACGGTGAATGATTCAGTAGTACTTACTTGCGATGAAAAGTATATCTTAATTTCAGTAGTCGGGCTTGTCCGCAAGCCCGACTATAGTATAAGATGTTTATCGTACATAGTAACAACAAATTGGAGGAACAATGTCATCGATGAGTAAGGTTGGAGATGCGGATTTCGAAGTCGAAGTCATCAGTTCAGGAAAACTTACGCTGGTGGATTTCGGCGCTGATTGGTGCGGACCCTGCAAGAAACTACATCCGGTAATGGACGCTCTTGCCGCAGAGTTCGGCGACAGGATAAAGGTTGTCGAGGTCGATGTGGGGGATTCACCTGAGATTGCCATGAAGTTCGGTATTACCAGCGTTCCTCAACTGTTGTTTTTCAAGGACGGTATGGTCAGGGAGTCCGTTGTGGGTCTGCTGCCGAAGAGTAAAATCGCCGAGAAAATCGAGCAGTATATTGATCGATGACTTTCTATCAACCTTTATCCGTGTAAGTGATGAAGGTAGAAGACATTCAAAAGGAAATAGTATGAAATCTGTAATAATTAGTGTTATAACGTTTCTGCTTGTACTGACCGTTCCATTTAGTGCGGGTTGTGGTGAGGACTCAGGGAAGGTGGACGACAGCACAAAGAAGGCGAAACCAGCGGAAACAACGACAGAATCAACCGGTTCGACTGTTAAGGCGGCTGATTTTTCACTGTTGGACACCAACGGTAAACCTGTGAAATTGTCGGATTATACCGGGAAAGTGGTGCTGCTCGATTTCTGGGCGACATGGTGCCCGCCGTGCGTTAAGGAGATTCCTCATTTCAACGAACTATCTAAGGAATATGGCGATAAAGGGCTGGTTGTATTGGGGATTTCAACCGACAGAGACGGAGTTACCGCAGTTGAGAAATTCCAGCAGGAGAGATTTTCGATAGATTATACTGTTGTTATGTTTGACCAGGAAACCTTCTCTACTTACCAGTCATACCTGCCCAAGAAGGAGCAGGGCGGTATTCCATTCACGTTCATAATCGATCGTGAGGGAGTGATCAGAGATCATTTCGTGGGTTATCGCGATAAGGATGTATTTGTCGATGCGATTAAGCCGCTTCTCTAACACGTTCGCTGCAGGTGAGGACACCCTGCAGCACTCCTGACAGCCTGACCGAAAACATGGAATGTCGGGCTGCCAACCCGCCGTGGTTGGCGGCGATATCTTAATATATCAATGTATTATGGTGTCGGGTACGGCGACCCGACACCCGGTACTTAGTTTTCCCAGACAAACTGTTAAGCATTGCAACACGAGCAAACCGCCACCAGCCGAACCAGCCCCACCCATAGATTAACAGCCATACCACACCATTCAGCGAAGAACCAATCTGTAGAACCTTAAATCAGAGTTGTAATCTCTCCGATTTTCACCTTTCCCGCGCTGTCTTCAGAAATGAGTTTCCTGAACAACTCTTTCATCTCCAACGGAAGTTTAACGCTCAACCTGGCAGATTCAATGTAATCACCGCCTTCAATACACCCCTTGCACTTGGATGCAGTTCTTTCAACCAGTCCCCCAAGTCGTAGCTGCACTCGACGGTTATCCGGACTTCGGGCTGCCTGGTTTGTGTTTTGAGCAATCTGATAGTCTCGGTAGCACAACCGCCGTATGCACGAATGAGTCCACCCTTGCCGAGTTTAGTTCCGCCGAACCAGCGGCTGACCACCAGTACCGCGCCGACAAGGTTGGCTTTGATAAGCTGCTCCAGTATGGGTTTGCCGGCGGTTCCGGACGGTTCGCCTTCATCTGACGACCGTTCGACGGGCGAGGAGGGGTCGCCGATGCGGTATGCCCAGCAGTTGTGAGTAGCACCGTGAAACTTTCGGCTGCGACTTTTTATGAAATCCCTGGCTTCACACTCGTCGCTAACTGAACTGCAGACCCCGATGAACTTCGATCCCTTGACGGTCAGTTTATATTCTGCCGTATCGAGGGGAACGAGGTAAGTTTCATGATTCTCAGGCAATAGCAGCTAATCCTCACTACCAAACCGGTTATCGGCTGTCTCTTGGTCGATGCTCTCATCCAGCCAGCCGGCGGGTTCATCGGGGAAGCTGTCGAATTTTGGTGAATAGGGTTTGATGTCCAGAATGGGCGTTCGATCCAACAGGTCGATACCGCTAACCCTGAGTATGCCTTTCTTTACATCGACTGAGAGCAGCCTTACTGAGGATATTCCAATGGGGTTGGGACGGCTGGGCGCCCGGCAGGCGAAAAGCCCTCTTTCCTTCGTATCACGATATGGTATGACCTTCAACTTGTATGGACGGCTCCGGTCGAGCCAGCTTATCAGCCAGATGCGGTCGAAAAGATCAAGGTCCACCAGACCCTCCCTGAATTCGGACGATACTCGAATCTCAGCCTCGACCGGTTCTCCAAAGGAAGGTTGAATTGGAGTTCCGGATTGCTCTTTGTAAGGGCTCTTTACATACCCTATCGGGGAGACAGTGAATTTGGTCATGTCAGAGTTATAAGAAATCATGTTATCAAGATAATGTAGAGGGGTTGAATTTCCAAACTGTTACATTTAATGAGAAATTTGTTTAATTTAAAGCCTGAATATGTTCCTAATAGCGTTGCTGCCGGGTTTCAAGTCCGTCGTCTGACGGACGTAACCTGGCAGTCATTAACCGCCAGGTTACACTTCGTTTGAAACCTGGC
>JABMRV010000046.1 GCA_013202285.1 bacterium
GTCCCGACATTCAGGACTTGATCCGGGATCACAAGTCGGGTTTCAAATTCGTTCTCGTCTGGTTTCAAGCGCAGCGTAACCTGGCGGAAGAACAATTAAGATACAATGCAAATATAAGGAATAATATCGACCGATTCAAGGCTTCTAAGGAATGTCCACATCCTGCACTTATCGCTGAGGCAGGTATTCTCATTTAATTACTAATCTTTCGTATAACTTGAGAGTGCCTGCAAGCTTGCTTTAGTGATAGAGCTTGTGTAAATTATTAGCTTATATCATAATCAATCATTTGATGGCGGAATAATGTCCGAATCCAATACACGAATTGCAATTTACCCCGGTACGTTTGATCCGATCACCAACGGTCATCTTGATATAATCATGAGGGCGGCGCCGCTGTTTGACAGGGTGATTGTAACACTTGCACTGAACAGCGACAAGGACCCTCTTTTCAGTGTTGAAGAGAGAATGGAGATGATGCGCCGTACCGTGAAAGATTTCCCGCATGTTGAAGCTGCCAAGTTCAGCGGTCTCGCGGTTGATTTTGCCCACAGAGAAAAAGCAAATGTCATCATCCGCGGTCTCCGTGCTGTCAGCGACTTTGAATTTGAATTCCAGATGGCGTTGATGAACCGAAAACAGCGTCCCGAAATAGATACCGTCTATTTGATGCCGGATGAGAGATATACATATCTCAGTTCAAGCATTGTCAAGGAGGTGGCGCGTCACGGTGGTAACGCTGAAGCCTTTGTGCCTCCATTCGTATTGGACTTGATGCGTGAGAAATATGGAAAGTGATAGAATGAAGAGCATCTATATATCATCGACCGAACCGCGGAGCGGAAAGAGTATTGTAGCGATCGGTTTGATGAAACTCATCCAAAACCGTATCGATAAGATAGGCTTTATAAAACCTATCGGTAACGCTGTCGGTGTGGAACCGGATGACGATGTCGAGTTGGTGCGAATCCTGTTCAAACTCCAACAGGCGCCGGACATCATAAATCCGTTGAGCATCGAGGATGCTCGTAATATACTTGCCACCGGCGGTACGGATGAACTGCTTACGAAGATCCTGCATGCTTACAAGGAAGTTGCTGCAAAATCGGAGATTGTGGTAATCGAGGGAACGGATTATACCGGCGCTCTGTCCGCTTTGGAACTTGACATCAACGCGCACATTTCCAAAACGCTCGATGCGCCGGTGCTGATGGTCGCCAGCGGTGAGGATCGAACGATCGATGTGATTATATCTCAGGTAACAGTAGCCATGGAGTCGTTCGACGAGAAGGGCTGCGAAGTAATAGGCGTTGTGGTAACCAAGGTTAAAATTGAGGATTACAACCGGTATCAGAAAACCCTGGAAAAGGAACTGTCCAGGCAAGGTATCTCGCTGTTGGGTGTGATTCCAATTGATAAGGTTCTCAGTTCACCGCGGATGGGTGAGATTGCGCGCAAGGTCGGCGCCAAGGTGATGTTTGGACATGAATATTTGCCCAATCTGGTTTCGAGTGTTCGTGTGGCGGCGATGACGATTGGAAATGCCCTGGCAAGAATTGAAGACGGCATGTGCCTGATTACTCCCGGTGACAGGGAGGATATGCTGCTGTCGGCAATGGTTTCGCGTGTTGCCGTGACCTACCCGAATATCGCGGGAATTATTCTCTCCGGGGGATTTGATCCCAGTGATTCGGTTAAAAAGCTGATCGGCGGTCTGAGCGGTTTCAACATCCCGATCCTGCAGTTGGACGAAGATACGTTCGGTGTGGCTGTCAAGGTCAGTCAGATGCCTGTATCGCTGTACGCCCGCGACACACAGAAGATTGAAGCGGTGTACAGGTCTATCCGGCAGTATGTCAGGTTTGACGAGGTTAACAGGCTTCTGGAACTGAAAAAAGAACGCCGTACAACTCCGCTTGTTTTCCTCAATGAATTGTTAGATCGTGCCCGTTCCGACAGGAAGAAGATAGTCATGCCTGAGGGTAATGAGGAACGCTCATTGAAGGCGGTTTCCAAGGTTATGGCAGATGGTGTTGCCGATATAATCCTCATCGGTGATGAAGCTGAGATCAATGAAGCGGCGAATCGTGCTAATGCTGCGATAGATCAGGCGACGATAATTGATCCACATAAATCCAAGCTTCTGGATGGATATGGCGAGAAATTCTTCGAACTGCGTAAACATAAAGGTATATCGCTGGATCATGCCCGTGATCAGATCACCGATCCGATTTACTTCGGAACGATGATGGTGCATTTGGGAGATGCTGACGGACTGGTTTCCGGAGCGGTTCACACAACGCGCCACACTATTTCCCCTGCTTTCCAGATCATCAAGACAAGACCGGATGTATCCCTCGTTTCGAGCATCTTCTTCATGTGCCTGCCGGATCGAGTGCTCGTTTATGGTGACTGTGCCGTTAATCCTGATCCCAATGCCGAGCAGTTGGCAGATATAGCAATCTCTTCTGCCGAAACCGCAAAGGCTTTTGGTTTCGAACCGCTGATTGCGATGCTCTCTTACTCAACCGGTGCATCTGGCACTGGTCCGGATGTTGAGCGGGTGAAGGAAGCTACGGAATTTGTACGTTCCAAGGCTCCCGATCTGGAAGTCGAAGGACCGATTCAGTATGATGCGGCGATCTCAATTGAGACTGCCCGCGCAAAATTGCCTGACAGCAAGGTCGCCGGCAGGGCAAATGTTCTAATTTTTCCTGATCTTAACGCCGGTAATACGGCTTACAAGGCGGTGCAGCGTTCAGCCAGGGCAATAGCGGTCGGACCGGTGTTGCAGGGGCTGAACAAACCGGTGAACGATCTGTCACGCGGCTGCATGATTGAAGACATCGTCTATACAATTGCCATTACGGCAATTCAGGCTCAACAAATTGAAAAATTGAAAGAATGAAGGTCTCAGGTTTCTTTTGACCTTCATGGAGGAAATAAATGCCAACGTATGAATATCAATGTCTTGACTGTGAACGGAAAGTCGAGTATTTTCAGTCGATGAAAGAAGCTCCCCGTACCAAGTGTACCCGTTGTGGCGGCAGGCTTGTCAGGCTGGTTTCCACTGGTACAGGCTTGATCTTTAAGGGAAGCGGATTCTACATCACCGACTACAAACATAAAGAAGCTGCTTATACCAGCAGTCTTTCCAATAACGGCTCTCGTGGGAAAGGCAAATCATTGCCTAAGGAATCCAGTAAGACGGGGACTGAAAAACGAACGGAGAAAGTAAAGACGGGAGATTCACAATGAAGAAAATGTTCTTTGAGGATATGAGGCAGATGAAGAGGATGATCGATGTCTTCGAGAAGAATAACATTGAGTACTCATGGTATTTTCTCAACAGGAAATATGAGATACATCTCGGAGACACCAACATCGATCATGTGAAGTTAATTCTTCGGGAGCATGGGATAGATATTCCGTTCACATGGGGTGATTACTACTGGTGATCGCCTCCTGAATCGGAGATAATAGTATCGCAGTGTGCCCGCACCCTGCGACTAAAACGGCGATCGGTACAGGATGATCCGTCGGCTGACGGACTGCATCACCTGTCGCTGTATTAGGATAGAATTTAACAGAAGAGTTGGAGAAAGGAACAGTTAAACAATGAAGATACCGAAGAACGTACCTCAACCGGCTTTCATACGTCCAAACGACTATCTCAGCCTGCACGGGACTGATTACATCGTTAAGCGCAACGAGTTCGGGCAGATGGTAAAGGTCATCGGCAGGGTATCGAGAAAACTTCCTTCGGAGAAGGATGTTCTTTGGGCGCTTAATGCACGTCGTTCTGTTGCATACTGGGGCAATAAGTATTTCATGTGGGAGCGGATCGATGCGGAAGTTATCGACCAGATCAAGGAGCAGATCTGGGAGTTTGACGAGCGGCGCGGCATTCCCAAGCCCGATCCAGCTCAGTTCCTTGATAAGGATTACGATTTCTAAGTCCTCGGTTGTCCCATCGGGGAATCTGCTTTTACTGGGGAGCGCCGACATTCCTGTCGGCGAATCCGCCATACGGCGGATACATTTGATTCATAGTCCCAAACGTATAACCCGATCTGCCAGCTTGCGGATCGGGTTTTCTGTTTCTAACCGGAAGAAACTGCTCGATAAAACAGTGGATCCCAATGTAATATGAATTCTTATGTAAATTTTTTTCGAGAAATGATTTCTTTAGAAAGTATTTCTTGACAAATCAACCGTCATTATTTATATTAAGTTACAACCACATTCTGATTGTCAATTTCTTTATAACTGTCGGCAGCCAAAATGTCTACTGACAGCACACCAGTATAGCTTTTCAATATATCACAACAAAGGAGATTTATGCCTCGCATCGCTGTAATTCCCGGTGACGGAATCGGTGTCGATGTCACCCGTGAGGCGGTCAAAGTCATGGCTGCAATCCGAGATCGGGGAATCGAACTTGACTGGGATGAATTCGACTACTGTGCAGACAAGTATCTCGATACAGGTATAACACTGCCAGACGAAGAGATCGCCAATTTTCGTGATAATTACGATGCTGTATTTGTTGGAGCGGTAGGTGACCCCCGCGTTCCGGACATGGCTCATGCCCGCGATATCCTGTTGGGGCTTCGTTTCAAGCTCGACCTGTATGTGAATTACCGTCCCTGTCACCTGCTCGACGAGTCGCTCTGTCCGCTGAGGGACAAGGGTATAAAGGAGGTGAATTTCACGGTCTTTCGGGAGAACACCGAGGGATTGTATTCCCATGTAGGCGGTCACCTGAAACAGGGAACCGTCGATGAGGTCGCCATCCAGACGTCGGTCAACACGCGCAAGGGTGTCGAGCGTATCTGCCGACATGCATTCGAATTTGCGCGGGAAAGAGGGCTTGGCAAGGTATGCATGTCGGACAAGTCCAATGCCATGCGGTTCGAGGGAGATCTGTGGCAGCGCGCCTTCTTCGAGGTAGCGAAGGAGTATCCGGACATCGAGGCAAGCCATTGGTTCATCGATGCGCTGTTGATGCAGATGGTCAAGCGTCCGGAGCAGTTCGAGGTGATCGTGTCGTGCAACATGTTCGGCGACATCATCACCGACATGGGTGCGCAGCTCTGTGGAGGCATGGGCTTGGCGGCGTCGGGCAATATACATCCGGGAAGGACGTCGCTTTTCGAACCTGTTCACGGCTCTGCGCCGAAATATGCCGGTAAGGACATAGCCAATCCGCTGGCGGCAATTTTATCGGTGGGATTAATGCTGGAGCATTTGGGTTACCCTGAGTGGACGCCGCGGCTGGAGGACATCATCCGCGCCATGGTTCGCGAGAAAAAGGTTCCGCGGGATATGGGAGGAGAACTGGGAACGGCGGCAGTGGGGGATTGGGTGGTGAAGAAATTAAAAAATTAACCACAAAGACTAATTTCTCATTGTTTCATTGTCTCATTGTTCCATTGTTAAATCTTTACATTACATCCAACAATGAAACAATCCGACAATGAAGCAATCCAACAATAAAACAATATAACAATAAAACAATTCATTCTTCGTGTCTTCGTGCCTTTGTGGTTAGCAGAAACAGGAATAATAACAATGCCCGAAATGACCCTTACTGAGAAGATATTTGCACGTCACACCCGTCGTGACACTGTTCGCGTCGGTGATATTGTGATGGCGAAGCTTGATATGATATTGGGAACGGATGTTACGGTTCCGTTGTCGGTCGAGGTGTTCCGCAATATGGGAGCGGAGAAGATCTTCGATACGGATAAAATTGCATTGGTAAACGATCACTTCGTTCCCGCCAAGGATGTCAAGGCGGCGGAACTATCCAAGATCATGCGTGAATTCGCTCGCGAGCAGGGAGTGAAGAACTACTTCGAGGTTGGACGCAGCGGTATCTGTCACTCGATTCTGCCGGATAACGGACTGATTCGTCCGGGTGATCTGGTGGTCGGTGCTGACAGCCATACCTGCACCTACGGTGCTCTGGGAGCGTTCTCAACCGGCATAGGCTCGACTGATCTGGCATGCGCCTGGGCGATTGGTGAATTGTGGTTCCGTGTACCTGATACAACAAGAGTAGTGGTCAACGGCAGGTTCAAACCGTTTGTCGGAGCGAAAGACCTTATTCTCCATATCATCAGTCGTCTCGGTGTTGACGGGGCAATTTATCAGGCTATCGAGTTCACAGGTGACGCCTTCAAACATATCTTCATGGACGGTCGCTTTACTATCGCCAACATGGCTGTCGAGGCGGGTGCAAAGACCGGTTTGATACCTCCGGATGACATTACTCGCGAATTCATGTCGCAGTTCCCCGATATTGGAGGCGAATACCTGCGAAGCGATCCCGATGCTGAATTTACCCGGACGCTCGACGTCGATCTTGAAGAAATTGAGCCGTTGGTTGCAGAACCTTATCTACCATCCAATGTCAGACCTGTGAACGAGGTGAAGGGCGTGAAGATCGATCAGGTGATCATCGGTTCATGCACCAACGGCAGGTTGGAGGATTTCCGCGCTGCAGCGAAGATAATGGGGGATCATCCGGTTCATCCGGATGTCAGGCTGATAATGATACCCAACACTCCGCGGCTGATGCGGGAGTTACTCAAAGAGGAATTGATCGATCAGTTCGTTAAAGCCGGAGCGATTATTTCACCGCCCACCTGCGGAGCCTGCATCGGAGGGCACATGGGAGTGTTGGCGAAGGATGAGGTCGGTCTTTTTACCACCAACCGCAATTTCAGAGGACGCAACGGTCATCCGGATTCAAAGGTCTATCTATCGGGTCCGGAAGTGGCAGCGGCAACTGCACTAACCGGCAGGATTACCGATCCGCGAGAACTTACCAAAGATCCGGATTACTACTGTTGAGGATATGAAAATGGAAAAGTTATTGACTCATTTTGAAAAACCGCCTGCGGAGACCGGGCAGCACCTTCAGGATAGTCTTGGATTCCTTATCAACGGACTGGCACGGCTGATGAGATCGGCGCTGGAAGCCAGACTGCATGATACAAGTCTGTCGCCAACCACCTGGACGGTACTTGTGGCTTTAGGCGAAGAGGACGGTCTCAGCCAGACTGATTTATCAAGGCGAACCTTTCTTGATGGGGCGACGATTACACGCACACTCGATCAGCTCGCAGAACTGAGTTATATAGAAAGACATCGCGACAGCATCGATCGGCGTGTTCAGAAGGTCGTATTGACCGAGAAGGGTCGAAAAGCCTATCAGAGGGCTGTCAGGTATGGCAAGGAGGTTAACATGGAAGCCATCAACGACCTGTCGGTAAAAGAGCGTAAGGAGTTTGAAGAGAATATCAGGCGGGTTATCAGAAGGATGCAGAACTACTTGAACAATGAGGGTGTAAGTGGAAAATAAGAAGCTTAAAGGAACGGTTTTCAAATATGGGGATCAGGTCGATACCGATGTGATTATTCCGGCTCGTTACTGCACGAGCTATCACCCTGAAGACCTTGCCTCGCATTGTCTCGAAGATCTGGACTCCACGTTTGCATCTCGAGTAAAACAGGGAGATATTATCGTCGCAGGCGATAATTTCGGCTGCGGATCATCCCGGGAAAATGCTCCGATTGCCATCAGAGGCGCTGGTGCATCGTGTGTGATAGCCAAGTCGTTCGCACGCATATTTTACCGTAATTCGATTAATATTGGTTTACCGATACTGATCGCGCCTGACGCCGTCGATGGCATCGAGGATGGCGACGAGGTGGAAGTCGATCCTGCAACCGGGACTATCACCAACCTGTCCGGACATGGAAGTTGGCAAGCGTCGTCGTTTCCACCGGAAATACAGGAGATCATCGACGCCGGAGGATTGGTGGGATATGTGAGGAAGAAGTTGGGAAAGATGAAAGTGTGAAAGTTGGGTGGCGCAGGTGTCCCTGCCTGCGAATGGGCGGGTGGCCCGACTTGCTTGCAAGTCGGATTTCAA
>JABMRV010000005.1 GCA_013202285.1 bacterium
CTTCAAAGGTCATTCCCTTCGGGAATGATCAAAATGCTCGAAATATCGCTTATTTGAGCGCTTATGGTGGGGACACCCCGCAGTCCCGCAGCACGCTTGGTGATCTTACAGCTGGACTAAAGTAAAAAACCTCCAAAACAAAATCAAATCAATGAAATCAATCATCACCATCAAACAGAAATATATACTGTCGGTAACTATGCTTCTGCTGCTGCTTGTATCCGCAGCAGACGCAACCGATAGCAATGCATACATCGGCAGGTTGAACAACGGCATGGATGTCGTCCTCGTGGAGAATCACTCCGTGCCGATGATCGCCTGCAACATCGTAATCAAGGCAGGCGCCCGCGATGAGACATGGGAGACGTCCGGCGCCGCTCATTTCCTTGAACATCTGCTCTTCAACGGCACGGTCAACAGGAGTCAGGATGAAATATACGCTGAATTCGACCGCATCGGAGCCTATCATAACGCTCATACGGGATCGCATTTCATCGATTTCATGCTCCTTGTTTCACGAGAGAACTTTCCTGCAGGATTCGAAATCCTTGCGGATATGATCTTCAATTCGACACTGCCCGGCTGGAAATTCGAGAAGGAGCGCGGTATCATCATGGAGGAGATAGCTCAATCCTCTTCTCGTGGACCCGACACCGAACTCGTATTCCTCCAGGCGTTGTACGGCGAATCTCCCCTTGCCCGTCCAGTATTGGGAACCGTCGAGAGCATCGAACGCATGGAGAGGGATTCTGTGCTGGCATTCTATCGCCGCTGGTTCGTGCCGAATAACATGCTCCTCTTTGCCACCGGCAGCTTTGCCGCCGATACTATGTTCAACTGGTTCGAGAACAATCTCACCGATTTCGAGCCACATGAACTGCCAGCAAGACACAAGCTCCACAAACCCGATTATAATTCCCTCGACGGTCCCGGTGTGGTTCTGCGGTCATCTGCTTCGGATAACAGGAGTATCCATGCTGCCTTTGATGCGCCTCAACCCGGACATTCCGATTTCCCCGCCTTCGAAATGGTGAGTGCAATTCTGGAGAGCGGACTGGAGGATAAACTCACTTCCGGCGCTTCCGCCGGTGGTCACATGATCCTTGATCCTGATATGTCAATCTATCGGATAACCCTGAATTCACCGTCGGATGCTTATTCAGCCGATGATCTCGTCTCGGTTCTCGATGGTGCAATATCCGATCTCATTCGTGATCCTCCCGACAAAATTGAGATCTCGCGCCGTGCGTTTCGCTATCGTGCCGACCGGAAGTTCAGCGCAGAGATGCTGAGTCATTACGGCATCATGTATGCCCGCTATTGGGCGCTCGTGTCGTGGGATGAATTCTCTTCCTGGCCCAACAGGATGAATAATATTAATCCTCAGAAGCTGCGTGAAGTCGCACAGAGATGGCTCGTCGGATCGGACAGTTTCATTATGGCAATCGAACCGGTTGAGATGGTTGAAGAGGCAGATACAGTTCTCACAGAAAGCTCGATTGAACGCTTTGAAACAGTCAACGGTCCGACATTAATCATCCGCAGCGATCCATCGGCACAGGTCTTTGCGGCGCACGTGCTGATTAAAAACAGGTGGCTCTATGACCGTGAGTTCGGAACCGGCGCGGTCGATCTGCTGCACCAGTTGTTAGATGAACCTACCGGAGGAAAAGGCAGTGACCTGAAATCGAAGATCGATGAACTGGCAGCAAAACTCAAGGTTGCAGATAATCCCTGGATACCGTTTGATAATTACTATACGACGCCGGACTATTCTTTCATCAGGCTTGAAATCCTGCCTGATCGCTGGCGTGAAGGGATCGATCTGATCGCCGGGATGATGACCGATATCCCTCTAACGCAGGAAGCATTGAAGAGCGCAAAAGAACAGACCGCCGCAGCTCGTTCATCACAGAGGCGCAGTGCTGTCGGTCAGGGCAGAAAGCGTCTGCGGGACCAACTCATCCCTGGAGTAGCGCTGGCTTCTCCGGTTTACGGAGACGTGACAGATCTCACCAGCTCCGACATAAAGAGGCTCGCTGCACAATACTTCCAGCCCGGTAATATCATCATCTCCGCTGTCGGAGCAGTCGAAGCGGACTTGATAAAAGCTGAACTGAAGAGCGCTTTTACCGGATTACCCCGAAGCGACACTCCGCCTGTGGTGCAAGAAACAACTCTGCCGTTCTCGCAGGATATAGCAGATACTGCATTGCGCGACACAATTACTCTTGGACGGGCACAGGGAGCTGTTGTAATGGGAAAAGTTATACCTGAGATAGATCCTGCAGACCGAGCAGCGCTGACGGTTGCCAATGCCTATTTCAACGAAAGATTGAGTGCTGTACTGCGTGAAATGCTCGGACTGGCATATTCGCTCGGCAGTTCCGTGGGTGTGCATCCTGCTCAAGAGCATGGCATGTTCGGCTTCTGGGAGATCTATATCGCCACCCGCCAGGAGAACATCGAGAGAGCCGAAGAGGAAATTCACGTTCTCATTACAGCTATGACCGAGCATGAGTTCTCTGATGACGAGGTCGAAAAACTACGGAATGCCATCGCAGGAAGGCTACTGATGAGGAGCATGTCGCGAATCTCTCAAGCCTATTCCATGGCAACCGGTGAGTTTTACTGGAATGATCCCGGTTATCGAGAACAACTAATTGAAAGCATTAAACATATAACCGCAGAGCAGGTTGAAGCTGTCGTTGCGAAGTATTTAACATCCGGTGAAATGTCAGTCGTTATTGTTAAATAGGTCTTTGAAGAGTAAGCTCCCATTATGGTCGCCAACCCGCCGTGGTTGGCGACATTATATTAATACTCCGATAATCCAATATTCGTACTGCCAACCGCGGCGGGTTGGCAGCCTGAAATTTCATGTTTCTGACAGACTGTTTCGCCGGAACAACGATATAATATGCATTAGATCCTGACCCTAATCCAGCGATAGTATAACTCATGTGCTGCAGGGTGTCCCCACCCTGCAGCGAAAGTCAGTACCAATGACCGCAGGGTGAGGACACCCTGCGGC
>JABMRV010000047.1 GCA_013202285.1 bacterium
CTGCCCGCCGTCAGACGCCCTCGTCTGACGGAAAAACAATAACTTAACTGGCAGACGGGGGAGTCTGCCAGCGGGCATTTGGTATTCTCAGACAGTCTGCTGCGCGGGAATGACACAGAGGAACTTTTCAACAAGCACTAAGTAAACGATATTTGTTCATTCAATGATAAAGGCAGAAAAATGGTTCCAAACGATGTAGCAGATTTCAACCTCGCTGATGAAGGTCGTCGGCGGCTCTTGTGGGCGGATGCCGATATGCCGGTACTCGCTCAGATTCGTGAACGATTTACCAAAGAAAAGCCGCTTGCCGGTGTCAGGATGGCAGCCTGTCTCCATGTTACGGCTGAAACCGCCAACCTGATGCGGACGTTGACAGCAGGCGGCGCTGAAGTCAGGCTGTGCGCCTCAAATCCGCTCTCGACACAGGATGACGTGGCAGCGGCTCTGGTGAAGCACTTCGACCTGCCGGTATTCGCAATACACGGTGAGGATAACGAGACCTATTATAAACACATAAATCAGACGATCGAGCATGAACCGGTGCTGACGATGGATGACGGCTGTGATCTGGTAACTTCCATAACGAAAGACCGTCCGGATCTCGCTGACAGGATGCGCGCCGGTATGGAGGAGACGACTACCGGTGTAATCAGGCTTAAGGCGATGCATGCCGACGGTGCGTTGAAATATCCGGTTATCGCCGTTAACGATGCGGACACCAAGCATCTATTCGACAACAGGTATGGTACGGGTCAATCGACGGTCGATGGGATAATCCGCGCTACCGATATGTTGATCGCAGGCAAGAAGGTTGTTGTGGCGGGTTACGGCTGGTGCGGTCGAGGATTTGCGAACAGGATACGCGGCATGGGCGCACTGGTCGCAGTTACCGAGATCGATCCGGTTCGAGCGCTTGAAGCGGCGATGGACGGATTCTACGTCATGTCGATGAAACAGGCTACGGAATGGGGCGACTTGTTCTGTACGTTAACCGGCAATACATCTGTAATACGGCGCGAGCACTTTGAGTTGATGAAGGACAACGTGGTTGTCTGCAATTCAGGTCATTTCAACGTCGAACTCGATCTCGATGATCTTGAGGAGATGGCAGTTGAGAAGCGCAGCGGAGTGCGTGAACACGTCGATCAGTTTATCCTCGCGGATGGTCGTCGCATCAATGTGTTGGCTGAGGGGCGTCTGATAAATCTCACCGCAGCCGAGGGGCATCCGGCGTCGGTCATGGATATGTCCTTCGCGGTACAGGCGCTGACGAGTGAATATGTTATGAAGAATGACATATCGCTCGGTGTTCACCCGGTTCCGGATCAGATCGACGACACGGTGTCAAGGCTTAAGCTGAAGGCGCTCGGTATTTCACTCGAAGAGCTGACTCCGAAACAGAAGAAGTACCTCGCCAGTTGGCAGGAGGGGACTTAGCAGGATTTCCCCCCCCCGGTTTCCGGGGGGGGGATAATAGTGAGTTACCTGATAAGAACCAGCTTGCGAATCGTCTTGAATCCCAGAGCAGTCATTCTCACCAGATATATTCCGGTCGGCGAAGTTCCGGCATCCCACTTGACACGGTAATGCCCGGCAGCTTGTTGATTGTCCCTTAGGGTTGTGATAAGCCGCCCCGACATGTCGTAGATTCCGATTGTAACATGCGCTGCTTCCGGCAGTCCATAAGAGAGCGTCGTAACCGCATTGAATGGATTGGGATATGCGGGATAAAGAAGGAATCCTTGCGGAATGTCCGGATTATTTGGATCCTCAACAGCCTCCTCGCCAATATCGAGCAGCCGGTCGATGGTCATAATGATGATCTCCGGTTCATACTCGTGATTGGCGTAGCAGACGATGCCTTCGCCGTCGATGACGTAGTCAACCGGATAAGGACTTATCCCGCCACGGAGACGATACTGTAGATATAGATCCTGCGTCCCCAGGATTACCGGGATTTCGAGTCCGATCTCCTCGACGTAATCCCGCACATGATTTGCATCCTCATTTATATTTACCGCGTAGAAATCGAACGTATCTTCCTCACCGTAACATTCTTCGACCCAGCTCTGCATGTCCACCAACTGTGGACCGCAGGTGGGTCACCACGACGCCCAGAATATCAGTAGCTGCACTCTGTCACGCTGGTCGGACAACCGATACTGACCACCGCCAAGAAGCGGCATGGTGAAGTCCGGCGCAAGGTCTCCTTCCGCCAGTCCGCCTAAACCCTCCAGTTTAATGGTAGCTCGATTCTCGTCGCCGTCGTTACTGCTGAACTGCATGTTGTTGCTGCGTCCGTCCAGCGGTTGGTAACTGAAAGCGATCTCGATCTCTTCACCGGCGCCAAGGTCAAACTCGTCAGGATCGACTGAGAACTGCTGGGCATCGCTGCTTATGGATAATACTTCAAGTTCGGAGTGACCGAGGTTATAGACAAGCAGTGAAGTATCGATCACACCATCGCCGACAGGTACGATGCGCCGGGTTGAAAAGTTGATATCCGGTCCGTCGATTTCACCGTATGCATAGCCGATAAAAGGCGACCAGTCGGCAAGGTAAACACTGCTGCCCTGTATGTCCACTCCCATCGCCCGTCCTTCGGTATAACGACGTCCGTCAAGAACAGGATTTTCAGGATCGGATACGTCATACACCAAAACCTCGTTCCAGTCGGCGATGGCTACAAGGTCGCCGTCGAGACCGATGTGACCGGCATAGGTAGGGGTGTCGAAGTTGGTGATAAATGCGGGTTCTTCAAGGTTGCTGATGTTGAAGAGATCAACACCTGCTGCTCCTACTGCGACAGCACACAGGTCGCCGTCGATCCGGATATCGATGGCGGCTCCGGAGGTCTCAAGCCGGGAGACAATTTCAGGATTCTCATCCACGAAACTTATCATGACTAAACCACCCTCACCGTCAGCCGCAATCAGGTTCTCCTCGTCGATGAAGAGAACCGACCAGCAGTTTTCCAGATCGTCCAGCGCTGTTATCACCTGCGGATCATTGCGGTTCGATATATCATAGAAGATGATACCATTCCCATGCATTGTCAGTGCGAGCAGATCGCCCAAGATGTCACAATCCTCCGGTGAGGCATCCTGGAAAGTAAGTCGGGTTATCAGTGAAGGCTGACGCGGATCTGAAACATTCACGATGTAGAATCCGGAGCCTCTGGCGGTCACATAAGCGATATCATCAGCCACGCGACAGTTATAGAATGGGATTCCTCTTCCGCCACCGTAAGTAAAACGGTTTATATAGTTGACATCATTATCGGATATGTCGTACATCATCAAACCGCCGTAACCTGTAACGTATGCCTTGTCACCATCGATTTCGACATCGAGCGAGTGAACGAAGAAATCGGGAGTGTGGCTGCCGAACTTCTCCATGTTTAAACTCCAGACCGGTGAGAACGATAAGAAGAGAATGAGGACAACAATAATGATTTGCATGAAGGTCTCCTGTAGTCTTCGGGACTTTATCATCCCAGTGGGGAGCGGGGCACTCGACCATACGAGCTACTTCCCTCGTGACAGTAAAAAGTTATCCCGTTTCATCAGGTATGTCAAGCTCGGTTGTCGAAAGGGATTTTAATCTGTATATTATTTAGTTGTTATAAAAATTCATAGCCGAGCCTGGGTCAAGGTAGAATCATAGTAACTCAAAATGGATAAAAAGCGCAAGAAGAAAACAACGGTCAAGCATCACGCTGAAGAGAGGAATGTGAAGGATTCTCCGGTTTCAGAAGAGGATAAATCCAAGCCTCCGTCGAGGCTAAACATGATTATCGTCTATTTCCTCCTGGTGATCCTCGCCTGCTGGGCTGCAGGGAGCGACTTCCTGGAGCAGCAGCTTCGTCAACCGGTACATCCTTCTTTCGGTCGAACAAAGACCAGACAGCTCAGCGACTATCTTTCATCCCTGAGAGGAACGCGCGGTGATACCGATCTGTACTTCTTCGAGAGCAGGAATCCGGGCGGGACACTGCTGGTGATTGGCGGAACGCATCCCAACGAACCGGCGTCGAACGTTACCGCCGTGCTGCTTGTCGAGAATCTTAAGGTCGAGAGCGGGAAGATCATTGTCATCACTACTGCCAATGCCTCCGGTTTTACAGCTACGGAACCACAGGAAGCTTTTCCCAAGCAGTTCAGCATCACCAACCGCAACGGCAAGGAGAGGACGTTCAGAACAGGGTCGCGCTATTCCAATATTCTCGATGGCTGGCCCGATCCGGTTGTTTACCGGCATCACCCGTCGGGGCAGCTTCTTTCTGGTCCTGAAACGAGAAATCTCAACAGGGCTTATCCCGGACGACAGAACGGGACGCTGACGGAGAGGATGGCTTATGCAATCACTGAAGTAGTGCGCCGGGAGAATGTCGATCTCGTAATCGATCTTCACGAAGCCGCACCCGAATATCCGGTTGTAAACGCAATCGTCGCCCATGAGCGTGCAATGGATATAGCGGCGATGGCTTCAATCGATCTACAGATGCGAGGACATGATTTCCGTATCGAACCGTCTCCGGTTAATTTTCGCGGTCTGAGTCATCGGGAGATCGGTGATTCGACTACTGCGAGAGTGGTCTTGATGGAATCGACCGGAGCATTGCAGGGCAGAATGAGAGGACCCACTAACGAGGATCTTGTTGTGAGCAGCGTGGATGCCTGTTATTATAAGGCACATTTGCTCGGCAAGTTGGCGGTGGATTTTCCTGAAGAGGGAGTATCGCTTGAGGTGCGGGTGGGGCGTCATCTGGAAGGGATAAGGGTTCTCACAGAGATAATGGGTCAGTTTGAACCGGATAAAGCACTGGCATATAGTCATATACCCGATTTTGAAGAACTGAACAGGCACGGAGTCGGGTTTTATTTGAAGTGAGATTAAGTAGTGTTGCAGGCGTCTCTGCCTGCGTTAAGGTGGGTGAGCCACCCGACCAACAAGCGTGTTGCGGGGTGTCCCGATGTATCGGGATGTGCCCACCGGTGGAAGCATCAGGTCACACCGTGACTTCGTCACGGCAAGACCTGACGCAACTCGAATTGTCTCTCTATGCAAGGTTATGTAAGCTATTTACGGATAAGTCCTGAATAATGAAACATGGGCAAACAAGTAGCCCATGCCACCCGTTCTTTTGCTCGTAACAAAGGGATAAGAAATGAGAGTATTAGTTTCCATATTGATTGTTTTGGGGTTTGCTGCCGGATTGTCGGCTCAGGAAACCGAACCTGAGGAGATGACTCAGCCCACATATCTCCAGCCCGCTCTTCTGACATCGGTAGGACAATCGGCGGATGTTCAGATACTAAAAGCGCTCGGCATGAGAGCCGGTGTGAATATGTTCTATCAACCGCAGGCGAATGGTGATAGCCTGTTCGACTGCAGAACACTGCTGCTGGTCGCCGGTGGATCATCCAAAGGACTGGGCGCCGCGAAGATCGATCCTAAGAAAGAGATGAAAAGGGTGAAGGGATTGATAAAAGCGGCAAAAAAGGCTGAAATTCCGATACTTGTCTATCATATCGGAGGCGATGCGCGCCGAGGCGCTCTATCAGATCCCTTCAACGAGTTAGCTGCCGAGGCAGGTGAACAACTAATTGTGGTTGCTGGTGGCGATGAGGATGGTTTTTTTATCAAAATCGCCGAGAAATCCAAAGCTGAATATATCTCTATCGAAAAGCAGTTTGATGTAATTGAAGTGCTTAAGAGACAGTTCGGGATTGAATAAGACCATAATCCTCAATTAATAGAGGATATGAGAAGGTAATAAATCCTCAATATTGTTGACATTCTGTTTGTATCACTATATATTAGTGAATCTCATGGGGCTTTTCCTTTCCGAACGGATTCCGCTCCGACCGGCGGCGTAGCCAAGTGGCTAAGGCGGAGGTCTGCAAAACCTCTATTCATCGGTTCGAGTCCGATCGCCGCCTCA
>JABMRV010000048.1 GCA_013202285.1 bacterium
AGTCGGGAATGACAAAATAGGAAAATGCTGATAAATCAGAGAACTCCTTCTTTTGACATCACTATTCCTCTAACAACTCCTCAACCATCGTCACTACTTCCTCAAGACTGATCGATCCCTGCCGCAAGCTTCGGAGACGCACCACTCCCTGCTTGTCAATTAGTATATACAGCGGAGGCAAGGTCCGATATTCCCGTCCCAGCCTGAACTTTGCAAACGCCTCTTGCGCTTCCCCCATGATCGGCAGGTGAAGCCCATACTCCTGCCGGAAATTATCGAGCCAGTCGGTTTCGATATGTTCGTCTGCATTGAGCATCCAGACTTCGACCAGGCTATCGGGAAATGCGTCATAGATCAATTCCTGCGCGGAAGGAATCTCCTCCCCGATACAGATAGTTCAAGTATGCTCAAAGAAATAGAGATAGATCACCTCTCCCCAATGATCGAAAAGGCTGTAACTGTTGCCGTCGATATCGATACAGTCGATGTTCGGTGCATGCGATCCGACAAACGGAGCGACCATCTGCAATGTCAGGTCAATCTTGGTCGTTTCAGCACGCACAACCTCGACGTCTCCCTGCCAGGCTTCAAGATTCGTCGTGTCGTCCGTTGAATAGGCAACTAACTTATGCAAGCCCTCACTGATGTTGGGGATAACCCGCGGTGCAATATCGATACCCAGATCGGTGCCGTCTAACCTGACACCCAGGCTGTCCTGAGTTTGACCATCATAATCGGCGCTAACAACCACGACACCCCCGGCAGCCATGCGGATCCGAACATCCGCTGTTCCTGCGAAAAGTACTTCAATCGATCTTGCCCGACCGGATACTATCTCACCGGACAGGAAGAAGTACACCTTAATATCATGAAAGCCAACCGGAATGTTATCTATTGTGCAAGGGTTAACATGAAAACCGAGTGAATCGCCATCCAGGATGACACCGATACTGTCTGTGTAAACCGTGCTGTCCGGTGCAGGCTGAACATATCCCGTTACAACTATAGAACCGGTGTTCGGCACCGGTGTCGGCATATCCGGAATGGAATCCCCGCAGCCGCCGATTATAACCAGCGCTGGAATCAATATGGTAATGAAGATACTTATTGTCTTTGTATTTATCACTTTACTCATAGTTCATACTCGAATCCGAGCAGGTAAGTATTCATCTTGATGTCCTGGTTGCTGACGTATCGGCGCAGTTTAAGATGAAGCTTCAGATCTGAGCTGACCTGCCATTCTATATTCGTCCTGACACTGTGAGATTTGATCGAACCACCTTCAACGAAATCCGGCGCGCTTTCTTCATCGAATGAATTCTCATAATAACGGTAATTTAATCGAGCTGTGAGGTTCCATCGAACGTACTGAGCTATCTCAATTGCGGGAGATATCGAATGCACACCCGCTTCTGAATTATAGAACCTGGTTAAGATATGAACCGCAGTCTGAGTCGGCAGGTAACGGCTGAGAAACAGGGTAATTGCATGAGCAGGATAAGTACCCGAATCGCTTACCGCCCAGTACCCATCCCATCGTCCGGTGAGAGCCGTAAACGAATCAATCGACCATCTTAGCTGCGCCATCGGCATATACGACTGAGTTAGTAAATCGTCAGCGTTGCGGTTATGATCGTAACTGAAGCTCATCTCACCCTTGATCCATCCGGATCGGTCATGCTTCACTCCTACCGAGAACATGTTGCCTCCCGACTCTGTAGAATCAGGTGAATCATAACCGATATTGATGTACTGGTAAACGCCGTACAATCCGGTCAAAGCGCTGATATTCCGTTCGAAGCGGAAGTAATAGCGATTCTGATCCTTATCGCTTGTCAGACCGGAGTACTCGTAGCGTGCTTCGAAGGATGAAATCGGTCCGAAGGATTGCGTTATCTTGGTTAGTATTCTATTTTCCGGAAAGTTAAGTATATATGGATCGATATATTCATATTTAATGGAATCGTTTAGTTCGATCAGGGGGTAACTGTATTCGTTGTAATCGCTGTACTGGTACTCAAATTTAACCTTGGTCAGGAACATACCGCTCCTACCGACAGCCCAGGAATTTCCGGCAAACATCACCAACAACAGGCAGTAAATGACAAAGGTTCTTAAACTCTGTGATCTTCTATGCGAACTATTCATTGCGCTTCGACCGAAGCGTGAATGGGAAGCTATCACGTAGGACATCCTCCACCGGCAGCGCCGCCACCGCCTTCCTCGACCTTCACAAGGTCGCTGTCCTGCTGGTCGTCACAGGTCATGATCGGATCGTTGACCGGATCGTCGATCATGTACCTGTTAGCAGAACATCCGGCAAGCAGGCTAACAATCAGAAAAAGAATTATCCCCACTAACATGAGATTGATAATCACTGGGAAAGATAATTCACCCGTATGTTTCGATACTGTGTTCGTCATTTCACCAGTACTATTTTGCGAACATACTTATCATCGGATGTTTCCATTCTCAGAAAATAAACACCCGTACGGAATCCGGATGCATCCCACGAAGCCTCATATCTTCCAGCTTCTCTCTCACCACTGAACAGCAGAGAAACCGTTTTGCCTGTAATGTCATATACAGTCATGGAAACCATAGACTTATATGGCAGACCATAACGAATCCCCGTCACTGAATTGAACGGATTTGGATACGCTTCCGACAAATAGAATCGGTCAGGTGTAGTATCGACCGGATTCTCGCCCACGTGATCCGGTAGTCCCCGACCAAGCAACGTTACAACCAGTTCACCATTTTCCGGATCGTCGGAAGTTATTGTAAGCGAAGCTTCGAAATTCCCCTCTGTCTCCGGCGCAAATATCACCGTGACATCGTGAGTTTCATCAGGATCGATGATAAACTCCTCCTGGAACTGAGCCCTGAAATATTCACCATCGACCGAAATATCGGAAATCGTCAGGTAACGATCGCCTTCATTACCGATAGTCAGGTCAAGACTTCGACGAACTCCCAAATTTATCTCACCGAAATTGAGTTGCTCCGGATTAACGGTGATATGCGGTAAATCGTCTGCTGCATTGATAAAGAGGATCACTTCAGGATCCCCCCTACCGGATAGAATATCAAGATTGCCGTCACCGTTCCAGTCAACTAATTCCGGACGACTGTACAAATCCAACTGGATGCTGCCTTCTTCATCTTGAAGCTGCTGCATTTCTCCGAATTCAGGTTCGTCATCCTCTCCGATATTGGGTGCAAACCACAATTCTCCGAAGACCGATCCAATCACCAGATCACGCTTATCATCTCCGTCCAGATCTCCGAAAACCGGTGCGGTCTCGGTGCCAAGCCAAATCTCCTCATCGCCAGCAGAAATGAGACCTGCCGATGTAAACTCATGCTCTTCTGCCGAACCGGTGTTGATAAAAAGCTCAATAGTACCCATGGAAGAACCGATCAACAGGTCATAGTCACCGTCGAGGTCCCAGTCCGTCCATTCCGGCATGGCTCGATCCTCGACGTCAATATCCTCATCGTCAGCCTGCAGTCTTTCGGCAAATGAAAGGTCGCCGTTATCCTCGCGAATATACAGCTTAACATACCCCTCATCATCACCTATCAACAGGTCCATGTCGCCATCGTCGTCTACGTCCACCATCTGCGGACAGGCGCCCTGGCATCAACCGAAAGGTCCGGCTATAACCTCGTCATCGGCTTCCATCACACCGACAAGTTCAAGTTCAGGTTCGCCCTCTTCAGCGACATTGATGAACAGATAAACGGGTGCTTCCTCAAATGTCCCGATAATCAGATCCATATCGCCGTCGCCGTCCCAATCACCAACGCAGGGAGAGGTATTGCCGGTATTATCGCCCGGCAGCTCTTCATCTTCGTTCTGAAGTACAACACCCGCGCGAAAAACGGGCGGATCAGCGTATGCACGGCTGTTCAATCCGGCAACAATGAACAGCAGACAGATCAGGACAAACAGTACATGGTTTGAATAATTCCTCATGTGGATTGACTCTCTCTAAAGAAGTTCCTCAGATATAAATTTTACATTTGAATAAGTCTTTAATTTAACAAAATACAGCGCAATTCGCAAGTGCTTCCTCTCCCCCTGTGCCAGTAGGGAGGGAACTTGAAGATGGGGATATCTAAACATCCCCCCCGGTTTCCGGGGGGGATTAAAGGGGGATGTTCGAATTGGAGTTCATATCAAATATCGTCGTCTGCGGGCAAACCGTAACCGATGAACCTGCCGGTCTCAACGTCGAATAGTACGACATGCCCGGCGCCTCCCTTCATCTCCGAAGTCGAGATTCCTTCGATCTGGGTAATCGGGTCCGATCCGATCAGTGTGAAAGTCCACTGACGAAGTGTGCCCTTATCAATTTCAAGATACTCAAACTCTTCGAGTTCCTCAACCGAAGCGGGATCTTCTCCGCAATCCATCAAGTACATCTTTGATGAATTGTAAATAGCGCCGATGGTTGCCTGAGCATTTGAAGCTCTCGCACCTTTAACATACCGAAGGTAAATCGGCGCTGAAATCGAAGACAGAATAGCGACGATCACCACAACTGTTAATACCTCTATCAGCGTAAATCCGCTGTCCTGAAGTTTGAATCTGGAGAGCATTTATTAACATCCTTAGAATAAAGAAGCCAATCAACTCCCAATAGTCCTCGTGAGGTATATCACCAGAATAAGCCAACCGGCTTTAATTCCTGTTTCACGAGGATATTTGAAATGTAGTCAAACTCAGGGGGGCTTGTCAACCACAAAATCCCCACCCCTGCGCCAGCAAGGAGGACTCAAGGGAGTGTCTCAATCATCCCCGGCAGGCGTGTGGCCCGACTTGCTTGCAAGTCGGGTTTCAAACTCACCCCCGGTTTCCGGGGGGGATTAAGGGGGGGGGGGCTTTTCCCGTCTTCGGTGAAGCCGGGCTACTTACTGAAACCCGGTTTGCAAGCAAACCGGGGCGCCCGTCGGCGCTCCCCATTACTTAACCAGCACAACCTTCCTTGAAGCATCCCAGTTCCCGGTGTTCATCTTGATGAAATAGACTCCCCCGGGCAGCTCTTTGGCGTCGATTAGCACATGGTGTGTTCCGGGTGTATATCTGCGCTCGACGATATTAGCCACCTTACGTCCCATCAGGTCATAGAGCTTCAGACTGACGCGGGATGCAGCCGGCAGAGTGAACAGGATATGAGTCACATCGTTGAAAGGATTGGGATACGGTCTGTGCAACCGGTAACCATACGGAAGCTGCGCTCCGCTATTTCCATGCGGAACTTCAGTAAGGTTCTCAGCGGTCTGCAGCGTGAGTTCCAGACCGGCAACCACATCCCCATCAACGACAATAGTCTGAGTCTCTTCAGGGATTTCAACGTTTTCAATTTTCATTCCCGGTTCAGGGAAGTCAGGATACCAGGTTGTAACCGCAAAACACTCGTCTTCAACATTCGCCATCAGATAATAACTGCCATCCGGAATACCGTTGAAAAAGAAAATCCCTTCGCCCATCGTATCGAAGAACGTTAAGAATGCTGCGGCTACCAGACCGTCAGTATCGACCAGGAATTTCATCGCTGGGTATCGACTGGCAGACACTCCTTCATCGGTAACCGCCCAACCGGAGACCATGTAACCCTCGACACTCATCTCTATAGTTTCTTCGGTGGTTTCTCCACTGGAAACATCAAAGAACCGCGCTCCCTGGAGAGCATAACTCCCGCCATAAAAAGTCCGACGCACAACAGGAATTTCGCCATGTGGATCAAACAATCCGAAAACCGGAATTCCAACAGCGGTGTAATTACCCGGAGGCAGGATAATATCCGCTCCCTCTTCACCAGCAAAAGGTGGATCATCCGGATAGGATGTCACGTCCCAGAATACGAGCCCATCATCCCTGATTGGAAATGCAACTGCCGAACAGTTATCCTCATAGAGATCGTAATACTCGCCGTCGGGGTTGAGGATATCGATATGCAGAAGTCCACCCTGGATGAATTGCATGTCGATGGTGCGGGTCTGTTGCGCTTCAACGACGAAACTCTCCGCCTCGCTAAGCTGAACAGCACCTCCGTTACACACCAACGGATACAGCATGTCCTCGATTACGCCATCCACCAATTCCAGAGACGCCGTCAACCGATAATCTCCCACCGGCACACCATCGAAGCTGAAAAGACCATCAATATCTGTCCGGGTTTCCATTAGATCACCGTATTCATCATGTAGCTTAACTACAACGTCTAGGACAGGAAATCCTTCAGGATCGATCACTACACCCACCACCGTACCTCCCCATGAGAGTTCTATATCCACTCCAAAGCCGCTCTGTGGAGCGAAGTACATCCATTCAGCATCCCAGCAATGAATGGCGCCGTTCAGATAGGTTGCTGTCCAGTTGGTTCCCCAATTGTAATCTATTTTCAAAGCATGGATCCTTGGTATTATGCATCTCCGAGCCTCCCAGAGTCCTTGCTCATCCCAGGTAATATCCAATCCTTCATTCACGCCATATTCGTTGAGAACCTCGAGTGTCAATCCGTCAAAATCTTCCGGAACTTCACCGTCCGGACCGGTTACCGTCCCGCTCAACAGAATACCTCGCTCAAGATCGACGTCGATGTTCTCAGTCATTTCTCCGGATTCGATCCGAATCTGAGCCGCATCAGACATATCGTATGAACCATCATACCACTGTCTGGCAAACATCTGGTCCGATGGCATAACCTGCAGGATACATTCACCCTCCGGTAAACCGTAGAGTCGATAGATACCCTCCTGATCTGAAGATCCATACGAAAACGGCATTAATATGGACATTGGTGAAGCGCCTTCGACGAACGCTATCACAAAGCTCCAGGGCATCGGATTACCCTCTGCCGTGATAATTCCCGTCACGCCGCCTCCGAGCGGTAGTTCTGCGTCGATCCCTTCGGTTAACTCCTGCTCGTTTATAGTGAATTTTTCTGCCAGGAATTGCTCCCAGGTGCCGCCAAAGAACATCGGAACATGCATGTCAGGCGATGGAAGAGAGAACTTTATAATATACGTTCCCGGCGGAAGAGAGATTGAACTGTAGGCGCCAGGATTTTCCAGCATGAAGTCGGTTAAAGGTTCATTCCCGCCGAGCGGGTCATCACTGGTAAAAAATAATCTGGCATTAACGGTATTGGGATCGAATTCCCCATTATCCCCCGGAGTTACTGCTCCCGATATCCTGCCTCCGTAATACAACCTGATATTGACATCTTCAATATCCTCATCCTGTTCAAGTTCGACCCATTCCGCATTCTGGTAACGCCATACTCCCGGATAGTACACCATGTAGAACCATGAATCTTCTCCAGCCCCCTCGGCTCTGAGGTAGTAAGTTTCGGGTTGCAGATCTGCGAAACTGTAATGACCGTCCTCTGAAACCTGTTCATCCCATTGTTGCATATTACGACTGATTCCAACTCGCACAGGTTCCTGGATGACGTTGTTTTCTGTATCAATCAGCAAACCGGAAATCGATCCGCTGAATACAATTCCCGGTATCACCAACAGGAATGCTGTCAGGAAAACGGTATAAAACTTCTGAGATAATGGAGACATGATATTCCTCCTAAATAATCTGTTTTTATGTTTTGTAGAACGTTGAAAAAGCACTGAGTACCCGCTGGCAGACGCCTTCGTCTGCCAGCAATCTCACTATAATTCAAATACTTATCTGTCAGACGAGGGCGTCTGCCAGCAGGAGTTTGTCATTTTATATGAGTTTTTCAACAGGAACTATTTATTCATGAATGGTAGAAAACTCATGAAATCCGCATGATGCACTATATAGGCTTCAGTTGATCTTTTCATCTTGTCGCCTTCACCGGCATGAGCCGCAATAATATGCAGCACCCTGTCCGGCACGTTGCATTGCATGGCAAGTCCTACACCTGAGAACGGATGCCGGACGTACCTGCCATAATCGCTCACCACAGCTTTGCCATCGACCTTGTCATATTCGAGCAGCTTACCGACATCGCAGAGGATCGCGCCGGATATTACCGTATCCATGTCTATCGGCAGGTTATCACCGAAGGAATCCGACATCACTCGAGCTGCTTCACGGGAGATATGAACTACGGCTCGTTTATGTTCCATAAAGGTTACCGGACAGTCCTTCACCAACAGTGTAAACGGTATCTCGTGCAGATCCCCGATTGTCAGCTTGCTGTTATCCAGCGCCAGAACCCAGGTTTCGGCAGTCTGCCGGCGCAGTTCTATATCTTCAATCCATTCCAGTTCATGCCAGAGTTTTCTTACCTGGTTAAGCATAGTATGACTCCATAGAAAATCAACTACAGTCAACCACAGAGGATCGACTGCGGACGGGGGACCTGTCCAGCCGCTCGTCCATTAATGTCAAAGTGGTGGCGCAGGTGTCCCTGCCTGCGCGCTCAGGACAGATCATAACCTTTCAGGTTCTCAGCTGAGAATGCCTGCTCCAGTTCTTCATCGGTGAAAACGCCATCCTTACGGATCAGCTTATCATCGAACCAGATCTCTCCTCCACCATAGTCCGCACGCTGAATCAACACCAGATCCCAGTGAATCGACGACTGATTCCCGTTGGGAGCCTCATCGTAGCACTGACCGGGAGTCAGGTGAAACGATCCGGCTATCTTCTCATCGAACAGCGTATCCTTCATCGGATGCAGAATAAACGGATTGACACCGATGGCAAACTCACCGACGTAACGAGCGCCCTCGTCGCTGTCGAGTATCTTATTCAACTTGTCAGCATTCGCATCAGCCGTTGCATCGATAATCTTTCCATCCTTGAAAGTGAGGGAGATGCCGTTATACAGCACTCCCTGGTAAAGAGAAGGCGTGTTGTAGGTGATCGTACCGTTAATGGAGTCTCTCACCGGAGCAGTATATACTTCTCCGTCGGGAATGTTGCGATGACCGTCGCACTTTACCACCTGAATGTCCTTTATCGAGAAGGTCAGATCGGTTCCGGGCGACTTTATATGAACCCTGTCAGTGGCTTCAAACAACGATTTCAGCTTGTCCTGCGCTTTTGACATCCTGACGTAATCGGCACAGCAAACCTCGTAATAAAAATCCTCAAACGCTTCCTGCGATGTTTGAGCGAGCTGAGCCATAGAGTTGTTCGGATATCTCAGCACAACCCACTTGGTATGTTTGACGCGCTGTTCGAGGTGTACCGGTTTGTAGAACAGCGTATTCATCCTGTCGATCTGATCCTGGTCTATGTCTGCGAGGTCAAAGGAGTTATCGGAACCTCGCAGCCCGATATAGGCGTCGGTCTGTTTCATCAATGCCATGTGAAGTTCAGTCAATTTCTTGAACTGATCCTCTCCCGCACTCTTGAGAAATTGCCTGATGAGTGATTCGTCATTATAATACCAGAATGTAGTCGCTCCTTTTTCAGTAGCGAGCCGGATGATCTCTTTACCGAGTTCAAGTGTTTCCTTGCCCTTAACCTCAAGGTAGAGGGTTTCTCCCCGCTTTAGTTCGATGGAATATTCGATCAGTTGACGGGCAAGAGCGGTATTGCGTTTATCTTTCATGTTCAATCCTTGTTTATTGTGCTGTCATTTCGGACAGATGATGAAATATAGCTGTTGATAACTCCCCTGTCAACTATTGACAACAGTAAATGAAAATGGTATTATTGACTCTTGATATTAATGGGATCAATTAATACTTGACATGTTCCCGTCAGGTTTCAAGCGAAACGTAGTGAAGCGTAACCTGGCGGGGAGCTGCCAGGTTACGGACTTCGTCCTTGAAACCCGGCAGTAACGCACACTATGAAATGAAACATTTTTCGCCCCCATTAATAATTCGCAAAACATGAATCCCTAAACATCTTCTTCTGAAGAGGATTTCCCATGTCCCAAAGCCATACCGTTATCTGCACTGCCGGACACATCGATCACGGCAAGTCGTCATTGATGTTTAACCTCACCGGTGTCAACCCTGACGTCCTGCGAGAGGAACAGGAACGGGAGATGACTATCGAACTCGGCTTTGTGTTCTACGGCAACGACGTCACTTTCATAGACGTTCCGGGACATGAAAAATTCCTGAAAACCATGCTGGCAGGCGTTTCCAGCGTGGATGGGGCAATACTTGTCATCGCCGCGGACGATGGAATCATGCCGCAGACAAGGGAACATTTCGAAATACTGCAACTCCTTGGCATCAAACAGGGGATAATTGCGCTCACGAAGATCGACCTGGCCGAAGATGACTGGCGGGAACTGGTGACTGAAGATATACGAGACCTGACAAAAAACAGTTTCCTCGAAGGTGCACCGATACTCCCACTGTCCAACCGCACCGGCGAGGGAATGGATGAATTCAGGCTCGCTCTCGATAAACTGATCGAATCAGCCACTCCGCGCAGCGACCGGGGACTGTTCAGAATGTGGCTCGATCGAGCGTTCATAATCAAGGGTTCCGGAACTATCGTAGCCGGAACCGTCCTCTCCGGTACAATCAGAGCAGGTGACAGAGTAGAAATACTCCCCGCAGGTACCAACGCCAGGATCAAGCGGATCCAGGTTCACAAGGAGGACGTCCAATCAGGGAAAATCGGTGAAAGAGTCGCCTTGAACCTGCCGGGCATCAGCAAGGATGATGTTCGCCGCGGTGATCTCCTCGCCACTCCGAATCATTACCGTCCTTCATACATGCTAAACTCCAGGTTGAACCTGCTGAGTTCAACCGTCAGATCTCTTGAAAACAGGACCCGCCTGCGCCTTCATCTGGGCAGCTCCGAGCATATCGGACGCGTAATAACTCTGGAGAAGAAGCCCATCGAATCGGGAAAATCAGGTCTGGTTCAGTTTAGACTCGAAGATCAGGCGATGGCGGATGTCGGTGACAGGTTTGTCGTGCGCAGCTTCTCCGAGGGTCGCGTCCTCGGTGGAGGTATGGTTCTGGAAACCAGCCCGGTCAAGATGAAATTTGCGGATCCGAGTGAGCTGCAGCGGCTTCACAGGCTCGAATCAGCCGAACCCAGGGAGATCGTCAAGCAGTACATCGAACGTGTCGGTGAGAAGAGCGCCGATGCGTTGTCCATCTCGCGCGAACTTGCATTCACTACCGCTGAAACAACCGATATCCTCGGCGCACTGCAGCGTGACGATGAAGTTAAGGTTCTCCAGCCCGATCCCAAGTGGCAGGTAGTATCAAGTTCGCTCTTTAATAAACTGCGTGACGACATCCTCGCCTTTCTCGATGGTTTCCACAAAAAAACAGCGCATCTGAAAGGAGTTCGCCGCTCGGATCTGAAGTCCAACCTGATGCCCGGAGCGATACTTGTACTTTTCGACCGGTTGCTGGACGATCTCACTCGTGCCGGTCAGGTGACGGTTGAGGGCGAACTGGTGTGGAAATGTGACCATTCGATTACATTTTCACCACAACAGGAGAAACTAAAGGATAAAATTACCGATATATATATTGAGAAGCGTTTCAATCCGCCGGATATTGAAGAACTGGCGGTCGAACTTGGGTTGACATCGGGTGAGATCGAACCGATAGTAGTCGGTCTGTGCGAACTTGGTCAGTTGAAAAAACTCTACGGACCGGATGGAAAACCGTTCTTTTTTCATGCAGAGACTATTGAGCAGGCTCGGACGATGCTGCTCGACTTCTTCAAAGAACACAACGAAATGCGCTTTTTCGAGTTTCGTGAACTAATCGGTTCTTCAAGAAAATACACCACTCCGCTGCTGATGTATTTCGATGACAGTGGGCTCACATACCGCGAGGGTGATGTTCGTAAGATGCGTTAGTGCTAAGCCAGAATTAGCTGACATCCTGGCGTGCGGACTTCAGTTCGCCCGTTTGATGGTAAGTCCATTAAGGCTGGCTAAATAGTCTGTCCGAGAATGTAAAATATCCTTGACGAGATACTAACTCGTGCGTTACCGTCAGGTTTCAAGCGTAGCGTAACCTGACGGATTTACAGAATTTAGGTATATACCTGCCAGGTTACTCTTCGTTTGAAACTTGGCAGGAACGTTGTGTAATTGTATTCCGGACAGACTGTTGCGCGGGAATGACACAGAAGGAACTTTATCAACAAGCACTTGATAATTCTTTCATAATGTTATCAAAACAGTTGACTAATCCTCTAATAGATATTATATTTCGTAATAGGATAGGAAGGAAAGCTACACTTTTGAGTGCAAGTAAGGCTCAGAAACGGTTTAATCTGTGACCTCAGAGGTTGACGGTTGTTCAGCGCCTATGGACGCGCTGCAGCTATCCACACTTGATTACCTGAAAAAGGTAGCTGATCGCCTCGGTTATGTGCTCAATCCGAACGAGAAGGGCTTATACCGGATTGTAAAATACATGGCTGAGAACAAAGTGAAGTTCGGCAGATATTTCTGCCCCTGCAAACAGCATTATCCTGTTGACCAGTCTGCCGATCCTGTCTGTCCATGCCCGACCTTCGAGGATGAGATTGCTCTTAACGGTCATTGTGAATGTCATATCTTCTTCAACGCTGCAGCGGCTGAAAACATCCGCAACAGTGAAGGACTGCTTTCCACAGTGACCTGTCCCGGTTGAGCTTCCAAAATGAGCAAAGCGCAGTTAGCGCTTATGTTATCGAAGGTTCCGCAGGTTGATGATCCTCGTGTACTGGTCGGAACCAATAATGCCGACGATGCAGGCATATTCCAGATCTCGCCCGAGCGCGCGCTGGTTCACACTGTGGATCTGCTGGCGCCGGTTGTCGATGATCCATACACATTCGGCAGAATTGCAGCAATAAATTCGCTCTCTGATATATACGCCATGGGAGGTAAGCCGCTTACGGCAATGAATATAATCGGCTTCCCCACCAGCCTCGATGCTGAGATCATCGGGGAGATACTGCATGGCGGTCAGGATGTGGTAATCAACTCCGGCGCGGCGATGATGGGAGGTCACACCTTCCAAAGTGCTGATATTATGTACGGACTGGCATTGACTGGTGTAATATCACCTCAGAGGATCATTGCCAACAGCAATGCCAAACCGGGCGATCTCCTTATCCTGACAAAGTATCTCGGTACCGGTACGTTGATTCAGGCGATGATGACCAGGGGTGTTATCCCCGAGAGCCTTCACAAGCAACTCGTGGAATCAATGACAAGCTCCAACCGCATTGCCTCCGAGTTGATGTGTAAGTTTGAAGTCCATGCCTGTACGGACATTACCGGTTTCGGCTTCCTCGGACACAGCAGCGAAATGGCTGAAGCTTCAGGCGTCGGTATGGTTATCAGAGCCGGTAATCTACCGATATTCCCCAGAGTGCTGGATCTGATCCGGGATGGCGTAACCGATGCCGGCGTCGGAATGAATCGTAATTCGTTTGAAGACATCATCCGCCTTGATGAGAGCGTATCACATGTATATGACATTCTTTTGTACGGATCCGAAACATCCGGCGGATTGCTGATCGCCATTGAAGATAATAAAGCTGAAGACCTTGTAAAAAGTTTGCACGAAAGGGGAGTTGAAGCCGCCACTATCGTCGGTGAAGTAACAGTGGATGAACCCGGAGTAATAAAGATTTTCGAATAGATATACTAAGATCATTGTATTTCGCTATCTAAAAGTTTAATGGATTAGGATAGATTTATTTAAGGAGGATTTATGAGGAAAACATTTTTGGCTGCTGGACTTGCACTCTTCTTGGTTTTATTCCTTACAAGTGGAGTCCAAGCCTTCGAGATTTTTCTCTGGCAGCATGACAACGGATTGCGGGTAAGTGATCCTGTTTACAACACCAGTCATACTGCGACCGATGCTCTCGCTCGCACTATGAATGACCTGGATCTCGACTATACCCGCAACCAACGCCTCCCTGATGCAGACGATTTGAGCGAATATGACATCATGGTCACATCGCTCAGTTTCTACTGCCCTGGTTGAGGCGGCGGTACTCCGGCGAGCCAGATTGGCTCGCGTGAACAAGAAATTCTTGTTGAGTACCTCGATCGAGGTGGCGCCTGTTACATCGAAGGTAACGATTTCGGCGCAGATCATTACCGTACAGATTTATGGGAGTATTTCCATACCGAATTCGAAAATACCGGTACAGATAACGAAGTCAACCGCTTAAACGTCGATGGAGAAAGGTTTGGAGAGCGGAGTTTCGGCTATCCAAGCGGCACTTACGCCTCCAACCGTCCGGACAGGTTTTCTGCCGGAAACGACGCTGAGGCGGTTCTTTACGACCAGCGCAATCAGGACAACTATGTCCGCGGTGTCTTCTACTATGGTGAATACAGAACCTATGCACAAGGTGTTTGTTTCATTAACTTTGCGAATTCACTCGATTTTGAACGTTCCGAATACTTCAACGACATGATTACCCAACTTACCGGTTATGGCGGTCTGTTCTTCGGTCGCATAGTGAATAACATGACCGATGAACCTGTCACAGAAGCGGAAGTTCGAATCGTCGAATGCAACAGAACATGCATCACAGATAATAGCGGCTACTTCGTCTTTGAGAATGTAGCGCTCGAGTCCTTTACCGTAAGCGTCTCAAGATGGGGATATACACCGCTTGACGAGGCTGATTTCACCTTTGACGGTCAACGTGAATTAGAGACTGAAATCAGGCTTCTCCACCCAGAGATGTATTTCGATCCCGATGTGATCGATGTTAATCTTATGGACAGCGAAAGCGTTCAGGTTGACATAGTCATTCATAACATCGGTGACGGTCCTCTTGATTTTGAAACCAGTGTCCGCGGCGCCCGAGCCGAGGGTAAACTCTGGGATCAGATAGAAGGAATTCACACCGGAGAAATTCTCGGTGATCCCAGGCTTCAGGCGGTTCTTCTCTTCCAGGATCATTTCTGGATTGTAGGCGGACAGCGAAGCGATGAACCAAACATGCTTTACAAGCTGAATCGCAACTGGGAACTCGTAGAGAGCTTTGAGCAGGAGTCATGGACTAACTACGGCTGGCGCAACCTCACTACCGACGGTCAGTATCTCTATGGTGTTGATTCCACTTATATTGCGCAAATCGATCCACAGAATGCCGAAGTCATCGGTCGTATTCCAACCCCGCTCAATCCCTGCCAAGCGATTGCCTGGGATCCGGAAAACAACTTATTCTGGGTTGGTTCGGTGACAACTGATATATATGGAATCGACCGCTATGGGAATGTGATTAATCGGATTGATAACGATTACCGTTTCCGTACTTCAGGGATTTGTTATTTTCCGGATGATCGTGACGGTTACAAACTCTATATCCTGAGCAACGACCGCGATGGAAACGTTCGGTTGTTAAAATGTGAAACTGAAACCGGCAGCCTGACCGATGTAATTATACTACCGATTGAAGAAGGCGAACGCGCCGGCGGATTCCAGATCACGGATGAACTCTACCCATTCACCTGGGCTCTCATGGTTCAGATGCAAGCCGGCGAGGATTGGGTTAGGACATTCGAGGCGAGCAGCAATTTCTTCTGGATTGATATTACTCCGGAATCCTCTTTCCTCTTCCCTGATGAGGATATGGAGATGCAGATCGAGTTGACAGCCATGGACCTTGAAGTTGACGAGACATATAATGCTTTTGTTCAGATCCAGCATAATACTCCCATTTGGGGTTCTTTCTGGATAGACGTCGAAATGACCGTTAATGGTAATAGCGCACCTTCAGTAGAGCAGATTCCTTTTGCATTCGGATTAAATTCAATTTATCCGAACCCGTTCAATGCAATCGGTAATGTGAGTTTCGGTCTGGATAAAACCTGCGATGTAAGTCTGACGCTCCACGATCTCACCGGACGCCGCATCTCGACACTTATTAACGGCGAGATGTCCAGTGGCAGCTACAGCGTTCCTGTTAACGGTTTCTCATTACCTTCAGGAATGTACATTGTCAGCTTAAGCGACGGTTCTCGCATTTCACAGATGAAATTAACGCTGATGAAATAGCTGTTGGGATCAGATTGACCGTTTTAACGAGAAGGGAGATGCAAAGCATCTCCCTTCTTTTTTCGATTTAGATCACTTCATCCATCACTTGAACCTGTATCCAACCTTGTAAACTGTTTGGATTTCACAACCTGACCCGGAAAGCTTTTTGCGAATGTTGGACACGTAAACATCTACCG
>JABMRV010000049.1 GCA_013202285.1 bacterium
CAGAAGTTTGATTTTGGTGGCGAACTTTACGGTTCCCGTTTTACAACGAGACCACCGGAATACATACTCGGACGTGAGGATTGGCTTTATATTACTCCATTTACCCGATATAAGCCTTTCAAAGGACTTCAATTCACCTTAGGGGTTGATATTCTACTGCTCGGAAATGAAGAAACGACCGAACCACCTATAAGTGGATCGTATCCCAACTATTCGAAGTGGCGGATAACAGGCAGGGTTAACTTCTCACCCTCAACGGCGTTCTATATCTCGCCGACATTTATCGGAACAGATGAACCCAGTGTCGGGCATGAACGCAGGAGTGCGAGTCAGGCACAAGGCGGTGGTTACGACTACTTCGACAAACAGGATCTTTTCCGCTGGGCTCTTGAGAAACAGGTCGGTGGAGTTGATGCAGTTCAACTGGATTTGGAAAAACTTCGCCGGGAGAGGATGAAGGCAGAGGAAGAACTCAAGAAACTGAAGAAAAAGCTCGAGGAGAAAAAGCGTAGCGGTGGTAAATAGCTTTTAACCAAATCTCAGAATTTCTTGCGAAGCCGACATCCCGACTTATTCGGGATTTCGGCTTCTTTATAAACATCCTGTCGAACAGTTTATTTGACAGGAGTTGTTCTTTTAAAATTCCCCACTGATGTTTTTACTATCAAAGCAACCAAAGCAAAGGTAGCTGATATCGCAGGGTGAATGTCCATGTTTCTAGTGAACTCTCTTTGCCGGAATGATACAGGTCAAGATGACCGTCAACGGCAAGGCTCAGATTTCGTGAAAGATGAGATTTAATCTGCAGCGCCAAGTATCGATTTGTCTTTACATAACCACTTGGGAAGGGCACCCGACGTGCTGAAATGTAGCTGGTATATGGATCATACAACATGGAACTGTCGCCCCAGCGCCGATGACCGAATTTGAGTTCAAAGATTAATGGTCTCGAAAATGCTAATCTAACACCGCAGGCAATATCATCAGCGTCGTTTCCTATCGGGTGCCTTCCGGCAGCGGCGGGGTGAACCTGATGCCAGGGACATCTTTGAGACACTCTCTGTACAGGATTTCAATCTGCCGGCTTTTTTCGATTATCTCGTCCAGGTGTTTCAGCACCAGGCTTCCCATCAGAGCCTGCATCTCGTTCATCTTGGCGTTTGTGCCCGGCATAACCACTTCGAGTTCACTCTTGAACCCGAAATTCTTCAGATAGTCGAGAGTTTGCTTGAGTCCCGAATCCTGAAAGGTCAACATGCCGCCCTCAAGCGAATGATAAAGCTTCGTGGCATGGAAGCTGAACATGCTCATATCGCCGTAGTGCGCGATTGACTTACCGCCCACATCGACGCCGAACGCATGCGCCGCGTCGTAGATGAGCGTCAGGTTGTGCCGCCGGGCGATGTCTGCCAATTCGTCGAGCTTGCAAGGGTAGCCGAAAACATGAACTGCAAGTATCGCTGTCGTCCACGGCGTAATCGCTGCCTCGACCTTCTCCGGATCGAGTGTGTAGTAGTCCGGCTCTATGTCAACGAAGACCGGTCGGATTTTGTTCCAGTAGAGGGCATGCGTCGTCGCCACAAACGTAAACGGAGTCGTTATCACCTCGCCCGATATCCCCATCCCTTGCAGACCGAGTTGCAGCGCCAAGGTTCCATTATTAAATAAGCATACGTTGTCCGTCTCGAAGTAGTTTGACAGTTGACGGGTAAAACGCTGAAGAACGGGACCATCATTAGTCAGCCATTGGCTGTCCCATATCTCCTGCAGTCCCGCTGAGAACTCCTCGATTGGAGGCAAAAAAGGACGGGTGACGTAAATCGGTTTCTCGAACGGTTTAATCATTATTTCCAATCTTTCAGCATGCACCAGAACTTTGGAAGTTCATGGTCTTTACTCAGGTTCTGACAAGATGAACCATTCTTAACCAGAGCAAGAACATTAGCCTGGAAAGGCGATTTTAATCTTAACTTTACAAATTAATAAATCACTTTCACTTATGCAAGAGTTCCACACTTATTTCAGGTGTATCGCATTTAATCCGGTTATACAGACTCAACATCGTACTGTTAGTGCTTGTATTATAATGACTAACATCAGTATAGCGAAATCTTTGACGTACCTTGTCTCAATTTCATAAGTTTAAACTCGTATCATTGGGATTCGTTCAAAATCCACGGGGGTGTCAACGGAGAGTTTTGTTAATTGACAGGAAGGCTGCAAAATACTGCGCTGGTTGCAGAAATAGCGAAAGCCCTGAAGATATGCTCTTTAGGGCTTCGTGTTAACCAAAAACCTGCACAGGTTCGCATGTAAATTTTATGGCTCCCCGTATGCAACCCTCTTCATAACTGTTCTCCATTCAGCTGTCAATCAGTAAGCTTTCATATTCCAACGAGTTATCAATAAGTAGGCCATTCCATTCAAAAGGAAGCGGCATCAAGGTTGATTTCCACATCTGTCTGTCTTTGTGCACATCAATCGTCCATCCTCCCTGTGTCGCATCTTCGTCAATCCAGTCCTCTTTTTCCCACGTGTAAACGGCGGTTGAAAAGTGCGGTGGGTGGCGCTCAGGAACTATTCGTTATCACTCCCGATATCACCACACTCGGCAAGGTGATCGGTGGCGGTCTGCCTGTGGCGCGTATGGTGGTCGTGCAGACTTAGGAATTATCCGGTAATCTCTTCAATCATCCACTCCCGCATCAGATGACGACGTTTCTCACTCCGAGCTTTCTCAACAGTCTCAGGATCGCGCATTAATAACAGAATAAATGCCCTCCCATATCTCCTGAACAAGTCCCATATACGCTTGAAGTAATATAGATACACGATTGCGGTGTGAGATTTCAGCGAATACATTTTCCGCATTTCGGAAATCGACGGAATGAGACGGCTGAGAAGCAGTCTGGTGGCTCCTTCAGTATTATCAGAATACCAGAAAAAGGCGAAATCCTTCCTGAATCCCGAACCGAAGGGGAAACCATACTGGAGTTGTTCGATGGCAGTACGAATATGTTCTTCTACTAAAGGCAAAGCCTTATTCTCACCCGTGCCACAAC
>JABMRV010000050.1 GCA_013202285.1 bacterium
AGGATTTTGAGTCTTTGTGTCTTTGTGGTTATGAGCTATTAGTTTTCAATTCATCCATATTAGGAGTCTAAAATGAAAACACAAATTCTTGTATTGACATTGCTGCTTGTATTATCAATCAACGCCCAAAGCCAGTTAAATGTGCAGCTCGTAGAGGGTGAACAATATGTTTCTATCAATCTAATTCCGATCGAAGATTATTGGGATGAGGATGAAGATCGTGGACCGAATGTGCCACTTATGTTTGAGCAGATTGTGGATGTTTTAAATATGGTTGTTGACGGGGATGGTTATTTCTATGTTCCAGAATGGGGATATAACAGCATTGAATTTTGGAGCTTAACAGAGGGCTATATTGTGGATGTATCGGCTGATGTTGAAATCAGTTGGGAAGGTGAACTTATTCCCCCGGATAGTGATATTCCCCTTGTTCCGGGGTCGAATTTAATAGCCTATTTCCCTGAATATGCACTGGACGCATCCGCTCCGGATTATTATGTTCTCTCACCCATGATTGAACATGTACTCATAGCTAAGGACAGTTGGGGCAATTTCATGCTTCCTGAATGGGAGTTTTCAAATATGGAGCCCTGGGAAACAGGGAAGGGTTATTTTGTTAATGTCGATTCTGATGATGAACTTGTATTTAATTATCCCGAAGAGCGCGAGTTCGATCCCGTTGATCTGATATATGGTAACCATTGGGAATCAAGAGCACAAACCTGTTATAATATGAGTGTACTGGTACACAGCATCGAGGGCATTGAACCGAGAGGAGGAGATCAGATCGCGGCTTTCGGTCCGGACGGTCAATTTGCCGGCGCTGGTGATGTCAGGGACGGTCGATGTGGAATTGCAGTCAAGAATCTTGAGGAAGGGGAAAGGTTTGAGTTCCGTTATTGGTCCGGAAGATATTGGAATGAATTCCCGCTTGAACATGAATATCTCGCAGGCAGCAGAAGCTTTATTGTGAACGGTCTTATGATCGTGGAAGCTACTGTTGAAGCCGAACTTGATGAACCGAGTGAACTGAATATAGTACTTGCTGAGGGTTACAACTACGTTTCAATCAATCGAAGCCTGATCGATGAATACTGGGAAGAGGATGAAGCTCGCGGACCGGATATACCGCTTATGTTCGAGCAGATTGAGGAGAATTTATTCATTGTAAAGGATCGCAGGGGACGTTTTTATGTTCCCAGCCACCACTTTAATTCGATAGATTTCTGGAATATAATGGAGTATTATGAGGTAATTGTTACGGCTGATGTGGAAGTAGCTTGGGAAGGCATACTAATTCCAGCGGACACAGAAATACCGATATCTGATAGTAGAAATATCATCCCCTATTTTCCTGACTATGAGTTGGACGCTACCGCTCCCGATTTCTACGTCCTCTCTCCCATGATCGAGAACGTCGTTTATGCCCGGGACAGGATGGGCGATTTCATGGTTCCGGAATATGAGTTCTCGAACATGGATCCCTGGGTGCCGGGTTACGGCTATTATGTAAGGATTGAAACGGATGAAGATTTTACATTCAGTTACCCGGAAGAGCGGGAGTTTGAACCTGTGGAACGTGTTTACGGAGATCACTGGGAGCTGCGCGGAGTCACATGGGACAACATGAGTGTGCTTGTGACGAGCATCGATGGCGTCGAACCGGGTGAGGGCGATCAGATTGCCGCTTTTGGGAGCGAGGATCAATTAGCCGGTGTTGGTGAGGTCTGGGACGGTATGTGCGGAATAGCTGTTAGAGAACTGGGGAGAGAAGAATCGTTCACGCTGCGTTACTGGTCTGAATCAAATCAGATCGAGGCTCTGATAGCGACCGATTTGGATGAGGGTGAGATGGTTTATCGGGGAGTTTTACTGGTATTGAATGCCTCGATAGATCTTGATGCACCCAGGATACCAAACCTGGCGTTGACCTTCGAACTTCATGAACCTTATCCGAATCCGTTTAATTCAATGACAACAATCAGCTACTGTCTGCCATATCCTGGTTTTGTATCGCTTCAGGTTTACAATCTATCAGGACAGCGAATAACCACGCTTTTTGAAGGTTGCAAACAATCCGGCATTCATACTACAACTCTAACCGCCAACAACCTGCCGTCGGGATTATACTTCGTGCGTTTGAAAGCATCCGATCAAGTGTTTACGCAGAAGATTATGTTGATCAGATAAACCAGGCAGATAATATACTCCCATATCGCCATTCGTGTTTCAGGTCACATTACTTGCAGACTTTGTTTCTTATGCTTACCTTTCATGTGATGTTGAGAATGCAATTGACCTTTACATGGATTATTTCAAGAGAGCTATATGTATTCCTTTCGATTTCAGTGTGTTAGTAAGATTTCAGACAAGACCTTAAACAGGACATCTCTGCCCTGCCGGACATCTCTATCCGGTGGTGTTTTTTTTGTTTTGAAGGCAACTACGATTCTGCTGATGATGTTGGTTGTTTTGATGCCGGTGGTTGTTATAGCGCAGACTGAATTCGAAGGCGAGATTTCAGGTGAATGGACGGTCGATGACAGCCCTTATATCCAGATCGGCGCGGCAAACGTTCCTGAAGGTAGAACTCTTGAGATCCAGCCCGGAGTTACCGTAATACTGCATGCTGAAGAATACCTGAACGTCGAAGGACTTATCACTGCTGAAGGTGAGGAAGACGCAAGGATTACGTTTATGAATCCCGAAAATGAAATGGGGTATAGAATTCGGATTGAATCAACGGATGAAAATGCATGCATATTTAATTACTGCAATTTTAATCTGCTGGATATTGGGATCTATTCGCTGAATAGCAATGTAGAAGTTGAAAATTGCAGCTTCACCAATTGCCAAATGTCAATCTTTTGTGATGAAGGTGAAGTTAACATAACAAATTGTTTTTCAACAGCGGATGAAGAAGGTCATGGATGGATGACTTTTCATGGTGATGAAGGAAGTGGCAGGTTTTCCTTATCATCTACAGTTATTGAAGGTGATAATCACATAACCTTTAATAACGTTGAACAAGCAACAATCGATAGTTGTATCATCCAAGAGATAAGAGCTTCATTCAATAATGAAGTAAATATTACTAACAGCACTATTAGAAGTGCCAGTGTGAATTACAGTTCAGGAATAGTTAGTCATAATAATATTGGAGGTTTAAGCCAAACGTCTGCGCGTTATGAAATAACTGATAATTCGATGGGTAGCGCATATTTGAGTTCATTTGATGGAAGAATTGAGAATAATACCATCAGGAGCACATTACGTATTGGTTCCAACAGCATAGCGGATTGTATTAATAATAATATTGGGTCAATCTATATAGAACAAGGTTGTGATATAAGTTTCGCATGGAATGTTGTGAATGGTAAACTTGAAATTACAAATAGCGGCGTTACTTTTGTTAATAATACGATTTATGCGCCGGAAGAGGATCGTGAGCTTATTTATCTATATGATGATTGTCATCTTTATTTGGCAAATAACATTCTGTATAGTAGATCCAACGCAACTTACGGCGTAAGGAGTTACGATGGAGATGATATTCGCGGCGGGTACAATTGCTTTTATGGAGTGAGAACATTCTATCGGGAAGATGATCCGCAGGATGGTGATTTTGCTGCGAATCCACTCTTCAGGAGAATCGAGGTTAATGATATACGCCTTCGTCCCGATTCACCCTGCATCGACGCCGGTGATCCCGACAGTGAAGAAGATCCGGACCGAACCAGAGCGGATATTGGAGCGTACTATTTTGATCAACGAGGTAATGGTCCTCCCTGTATTATCTCAAACAATGATGCCTATGGAACCATCGGACTACCCTTCAGCTACACTGCAATAGCGATTGACGACGGCGATGAGATCAGGTTCGAGTTTGACGGGTTGCCGGAATGGCTCCACGAGGTGGATAGGGATGACATCATTGATTCGGTGACAGTTTCCGGTGAAGTACCCGAAGATCAGGAGGAATTTACATTTCTTATTAACATCACCGACGATGACGGACTCGAAGATACACTGACAGTATTTGTCGGGATTGATTCGTTACGTATTCTGCATGGATATATACGTGGAGTTCTAAGACGTGAGGATTCACCTTTCCTTATAAACGACACCGCAATTGTTGCTGAGAATGACAGCTTGATTATTGAACCGGGATGCAGGCTAATATTTAAACCACAACTGAATGGACAACGTTCAATTTTCCAGGTTTTTGGGAGTATCTATGTGGAAGGCACGGAAGACGATAGTATTTATATTTCACGACTAAACAATGATGTACATGATGGAGGTTTCAGACTCGAAGCAAATGAAGGAACTGAAGCAGTATTTTCTTTCTGTAATGTTGAGTATGGATTAAGGTGCGATGGGAAAGATATTACTATAAGTAATTGCAGTTTTCATCTTAGAACCTTAGGTATTCACGATGCAGTAGAAGCTATAATCACAGATAATTCCTTTGAAAATAATACTATTTCTATATATGGAAATGTATTATTTTCAGGTAATATTCTGTCAGATTCCCGGATTAGTGCATGGAATGGCAGTATATCAATTTTTAATAATGAGTTTAATTCAGGTTCTAGTGGTATTTCAACCACTAATGCTAGATATGCTGAAATTTATAATAATTATGTTGAAAACTGTGATTATGGTATCGGGGTTGGTGGAATCAACACCGAAGTTGATTTCTCTGCGAACGTCTTTAATAATTTTGTAGTTAATTGCAATAATGGTATAAGTATCGGTACTATTGCGAATTACAATGTGAGTAATAATGTAATTGTTCATTCGTCAGAAAAGGCTATTTCGACTTATAATCCAAATTCCCAACTTGCTAATAATGTAATTATAGATTCACCCGTTGGAATTTATTACAGCACTCGTTGGGAGAATGAATACTCTTTGGATGTTTTGAACAATCTGTTCCTGGATATCGATACTCTGATTACCTTCAGTCATCTTCCGGTGAGGGATGACCAGTATTTCGCCTATAATTGTTTTTACAACATAGCTGAATTTGGAAACGATTTCGATTACCTTGGCGAACTTGACAGCGTGAATGCCAATGGTGACTCTACTGACAGCAACTTCAACCTGTATCTTGATCCACATGTATTTAACCTTGATGAGCTGGACTTTTACCTCTTTCAGGATTCGCCTCTCATAGACGCTGGTCATCCCGATTCCATTTACTTTGACTTAGATGGCAGCATTAACGATATCGGTTTGTATGGCGGTCCTTATGGTGAGGAGTATGACTATCCGGAAGATGTCGGTGTTAGCGAAGTACCTGTTCCTAAAGGTTTCACACTTGGCAGACCCTATCCCAATCCGTTTAATACCACCACTAATTTTCCATTTAGTTTACATGCACCTGGCGATATGGATATCAAAGTGTATGACACAATCGGCAGACTAATTTTCAGTGACAGACTGGAAGAGCTTAAAGCAGGCAGCCATCGATACACCTGGCATGGGATTGATAACCGAGGCAGACAACTCCCCACCGGTATATACTACTTTGAACTGACATTCAAGGGCGCTAAACTGGTGAAACAAGCGGTGTTGTTGAAGTGATGATAACTTACAAACTTTATAAGTTGCAAACTTACTAACTTTTTCGATAAACTATGATACATTATTACTTTTGTTGTCTGATCATAGAAAACAAAACAGGAGTACAACATGAGCACTGGACGAAAATATCTCTGGTTTGCCGCTATGCTGGCAACCATAATGTGGTCGCTGCCGACGATGAGCCAGGTGACCGTCGATCCCTTCGGCATCACAGTCGGGCTCGACGACGGCGATGAAGAAACAGTCGAGTTGACCCTCACAAACCAGGGCGAGACCGATCTGACCTTCGAGATATCTCTTGCCAAACCTCCGGAAGAAGAAGAACGAAGGCAGCCCGGTCCCCGTCGTGACGATTTGGGTGATATCGTCGAAGAGATCAATATGGAACAACGTCTCTGGACGGGACTGGCTTGGGTCGATCCATTGATGTGGGGCGTGGATTACGATGGTCGGCTGATGGTCAGTCTTACTGGTGACCGGGAGATAGAAGATCGAGTTAATGTTGACGGAAATTTTACCGGCATGTGCTGGGATGGTGACGCGTTCTGGTTCGGCTCTTTCGATGATAATCGACTGTTCCACGTGGATCGCGACGGTGATGGACTCGGCACCATTAACGCCGGTGGCGGTGGTGAAGGCGTATTCGGAGTCGCCTGGGACGGCGAGAGTCTCTGGTACATAAAAGCATTCGGCAATCGAATTCTCTACAATATCTCTGTAGAAGGAGATGACATCCGCGAGGTGGGCTGCGGGAATATCGAAGGCGCGGATTTCGCCAGTCTCGTCTGGGTTCCGGAACATGAAGACGGTCACATGTGGCTGCTCGGCTGCGAAGTTCAGTCGATCTATCAGCTCAATGTCGAGGAGGATGATGCTGACGTCGTTCAGCAGACCCGCATCGACCATATGATAACTGGATGATTGAACAGCTTGACTTCCGGGAAGATCAGGTATTTGAATGTTTTAATACTACCCATGTGGTATATCCGGAAGACAGAATCCGAGATATTGATAATTCGGACTGGTATCAGATTATCATGGTTGGCAACCGCTCTAGAGCAAAACACCCTCCAAGATAGCTACTCTTGAGGGTGTTTTCAAGCTGGATGGACTTTTGACGAGGGACAGCCATCATTGAGACAAATAATCTCGTACAGGTTGCATTGGCTATAAAAAACAGCACAACAGGCTCGCGAGGATAACGTCGGCATGAATTATCTCCTCGGCAACTGCCTAAAACCACTCTATGACTGTTGCTTTATTGAATTATTTGTTACAGATTGTATTGACATACAACACAAATTTGGGGAGTTGAAATGAAAGCATCCACCGTTATCATACTGATTGTACTTCTTTTGGTGGCGGCAGTATTAAATCCATCATTCGAAGAGTACTATGATCATATAACAAACCAGCTACGTAAACAAGAAAACAATAACAAAAATATTTTCGTTAAGTGGATATCTAAATATGCGAATAGTTTGTCGATCACATGGATAAAGAACAATACTGTAAGAGATAACTGTATAATATTCAGTATTTATAAAACGCGATATCTGGGTTCAGAATTTGTAACGTTAGGCATATTTGGGACTTTTATCACTCTATAATAATTATCAGAAAAGCATCCGTTTATCTAAACTTTAACCGTGGAGGAGTTATATGCAATCTAATCCTGTAGAACCAAGTAGTCAAGCATCCGGAACAACCAAGCCAGAACCGACATCCTCCGCACCTCCAAGCGACCAACCATCTTTAACAGGAGAGGAAAAGTCACCTAAGAAATCGAAGTTATTATATGCGATGATCGGAGTTGCAGGTTTGGCAATATTATTAGTGATAGTGATCATACTAGTGAATTCTTATAAACATCAATTGGCAGAAAGGAAGCATCTTGCTGCGCTTAAGTTTCAGCTTAAACAGGCAGAGGCGGAGCGACTTGCCGAGCAGACTTTAACAGCAGAAGAAAGAAGGCTCGCAGAAATAACACGTAATCGCGTAGGAATGGAGTTTGTGATAATTCCTTCGGGCAGTTTTCAGATGGGTTCACCTTCAGGGGAATCTGGACGTGACATCGATGAGGGATCTCAACATCGAGTGACGTTGAGGTCATTTTATATGATGACGACGGAGGTAACCCAGAAGATGTGGAAAGCTGTAATGGGTGATAATCCGAGCAATTGGAAGGGGGATAATTTACCTGTAGAGAATGTATCGTGGAATGATATTCAAGGTTTTCTTCGGAAGTTGAACGATCGGTATCCGGGGCATAATTACCGTTTACCCACGGAGGCGGAGTGGGAGTATGCTTGTCGAGCAGGAACGACGACACGCTTTTACAGTGGTAACCGTGATTCAGATTTGAGCGGTGTTTGTTGGTACAAAGGCAATTCAGGTTCAAAGACACATACGGTAGGGCAGAAGCGTGCGAATTCCTGGGGCTTATACGATATGCACGGTAATGTTTCGGAGTGGTGTCAAGATCAAGATTGTTATTGGAGTTCGAGTGGTCCAGTGCAAAATTCGCCAGGACGTTCCTACCGCGTGTTGCGGGGCGGCTGTTGGTACAACACCACCGGGCCCTGTCGGTCCGCCTCTCGCTACAGACTCCCTCCAGGCAACAGTGATGACCTGTACGGGTTTCGTGTAGTTTATGATGATTAGTCGCGCAGTCCTGTTTCCAAATTCTGTCGATAGGGGCGGGTTTTGAATGGCAGCCCCGTTTTTTTGTGGTGGTTCGTTCAGCTATGATACATAAGCGGGTGTTGGTCAAATAACCCACCCCCACCGTACTTTTGGCAGGGGTAGGTGTTTTCCGTCTTGAAGGGATATCGGTTCTTGCTGATGAACCGATCGATCTGCATGAGGGTTGGCAGTTAATATCTTACTTCCCGCGCAACCCGGTCGAAGCCACCATCGCATTGTCTGGCATTGAAGAGAATCTCATCATTGCCAAGGACGGTTACGGTAATTTCTACATCCCTGACTGGGACTTCAGCAACATGGGCGACATGTGTGAGGGGCAGGGGTATTACATCAACGTCGATGCAAACGTGGTGCTGGTTTACCGCTTGGAGCGCCCTGATGACGAGGGAGCATTTGCCGGAGTTCGTCATTCGTCCGTCTATAACGAACCCGGTCAGTTGCCGATTCATGCTGTAACCGGTGTTAACATGAGTCTGTTGGTTTTGGGAGAATCCCCCCTTACACCCCAATTAAGGGGGGTCGAAATCGGCGTCTATATTGAAGGCAAGTTAGTCGGTTCAGGTATCTTACAGGACGGTATTTGCGGTATTGCCGTCTGGGGCAACGATCCTTCAACTGAAGAGACCGACGGTGCTCTTGATGGTCAACCGTTTGAGATCAGGTTACTTACCGGAGAGGGTGGATTATACAAACCTGAATACACAGTTCTTGTTGGTGAGACGATTTTCAGCACGGACGGTTTTGCTGTAATCCAATTGACTGCATCTTCTATTGTACCTGTCGAATTCGGCATTAGTTCCGCTTATCCGAATCCTTTCAATTCAGTTATGAGAATCAATTACGGCTTGGTCGAGGCTGGAGATGTGAGTTTGAATGTCTTTGATCTGACCGGTCGTCATGTTGCTGAATTGGTGAGCGTGCAAGTCCAAGCAGGAACGCACACTGTAGTATTAGATGGCATAAACCTTTCGAGTGGAGTGTATCTGCTGAGGCTTGAGGCGGGCAGTGAAGTCTCGCAGATGAAGGTGGCGCTGGTGAAATAGGACGGTCAGTCGGTTGATTTCCCTGGGATCGGCAGGATCGTTAGCATTAAAACTGTGCCGAGGAAATTGCTTCTCATCCGTCTTTACGGTTATTTATTAAGATATGTTTGTGAACGGGAAAATCAGTAGCGGTGATTAGCCGTCCGCTGGAGTGCTTTGTTGGCGTCCTTTTTGACATGCACGCTCAATCCGCGTACGCGCGAACTCGAGAAGCGCTCCGACTTCCGCAAGCATGAACTTCTTCTCTTCTGCCGTCACTTGGCGAGCATACGATTTCCTTGCAAGTTCGATATGGCGTTTCCATTCCGGCAAAGCATCGCAAGCCCAGTCCGATGTTTGAGCCTTAGAGACGGAAACATCCCTGGTCTCGAAACTGTAAATCAGGCGGCAAAGGTTGAGAATACAGTAGTCTGGGTATTCGTGCAGATGCTTTTCAACATAGTCCAGCTCTCCGTACAAAGCACTCTCGATCTCCGACCACGACGCAGGCGGATAGATCTCGGTGGGCTCTTGCCCATAAAGAACAATATGCCGTCCAGCCCGAATGTGTTCGCGGTGTAGAGCCCAGGAATCATCAGTGGCGCATCCCCACATCTGGCTCCTGGGAGGTGCCTCGCGGCGAGCATCGTCAAGAAGGATATAGTAACCATCCATATCACCGCCGAGAGGCGGATACTTCTCAGCCAGAGACTCGTGAAACATCTCCAGCTCCGAACGTTCAGAATCCGTGAGTCCGCTTTTCAGAATCACGTGGAAATCAATATCTCCCGTGGGAACTGCATCCGGGAACGCTGCAGCACCGTAGATATACGCACCGTGGAGTTTCTCCCCGAGAATACGCTTGAGTCCATTCACGAACGCTTTGCCGATAATGCTTACTTCTTGTGAAATTGACATCTTCTCTTTCTGCACCAACTTGTTATTCTTCACAATCCACCTATTTCTGAGCAACCCCTCTTAAACATAATGCGGAGCGACTGTGAAGTCAAGAAATAGCTGCCTTGTTGTATAATAAGGTTATATCTATTGAAGCTGGGGAAACCGGAGATAAGTTAATTTCTACATCTATCTGACCACCTAAAAGTCGTAAGTAGCTCTCACACTGCTACAGGCAAAAATGGAAAGCATCCTTTTCTAAGGAGTGATGGTCTTCTCTATTTTGTTCAACTGGAAAAGACATCCCTGGAATTGTTTGAATACATCCGATTAGAGTGGTATCATATTGTCATGACTTACAACATGAGATGCCATTAAGATGAAAATGTGCGATGTTGCCATCCTCGGTGGCGGTCCTGCCGGTGTCGCTGCGGCGATACAGCTCAGACGTTACGGTATAACTCCAACGCTGTTCGAGGCGGACGAAATCGGTGGATTACTGCGCAATGCCAACCTGGTGGAAAACTATCCGGGCTTCCCCGCAGGGATCGACGGGAATATTCTAATTGGACTTTTGAAGCAGCATCTTGAGCAAGTCGGAATCGAGGTGAGGAATGAGAGAGTTATGCTGCTTGACTACGCGGATAACTCCTTTCGGATGGAGACTGTTAATTCAACAATACGCTGTAGAGTCGTTCTGGTTGCCAGCGGAACCCGACCGGTAAAGTTGCTCCTGCACGGGCTTTCGGATGCCGAGGGGAGTCGTGTCTTTTACGAAGTCAGGCACATTGCCGGAGTTCAGGGTAAACATATCGCCATAATTGGCGCTGGTGACGCGGCGTTCGATTACGCCTTGAACCTGGCTCGGCAGAACCGGGTGACGATCAGCAACCGTGGGACTCGTGTGTCATGTCTGCCTCTCCTGTGGACAAGAGCGGTCGAAGCGGCGAATATTGTGTATCGGGAGAATATAGCGTTAAGTACATTTCTGACAACCGATTCGGGTATAGATTTGGAATTGCTGCAGAACGGTCAAACGATAAGTGAGTCGGCGGACTATTTGCTGATCGCTATTGGGCGAGTACCGACACTCGATTTCATGTCCGATACCTTGAACGCTCGTCGGAAGGAGTTGGAAACAGCCGGGAAGCTGTATTTTATGGGAGACGTCAAGAACGGTCTGTATCGCCAGGCGAGTATCTCAATCGGAGACGGTGTGAAAGCCGCCATGATGGCAGCACGGACATTAAGCGAATCGGAGAGATGAGAGTAATTGCAAAACTCGGTCGTGAAGACATCGCGACCGTTTACATAGCTGACTTCGGTGAGGGTCGTCTTGTTGAATTTGTCGAGTCGGTCGAACCGTCGATTCCACGGGAAAAGAAGTGGGTGTCGATCATTTCGACGCTTTATGGCTGTCCGGTATCCTGCCGGATATGCGACGCCGGTCGGGATTATTCCGGAGCCTTAAGCTTCGACGAGATGATGTCCCAGATCGACTACCTTGTCGAGCTGCGGTTTCCAGGTGGAGTGATACCGGTCGAAAAGTGGAAGATCCAGTTCGCTCGCATGGGGGAGCCGTCGTTTAACTTGAATGTTCTCGATGTACTGGAAGCTCTTCCGGAAAAATATCGAGCGCCCGGATTGATGCCTTCCATATCCACGATTGCACCGCACGGGACTGATCGGTTCTTTACTGAACTGCTTGAACTTAAAAAACGACTCTATCCGACCCGCTTTCAATTTCAATTCTCGATTCATTCGACCGATCCCGCCACCCGTCGCCGTTTGATGCCGTTAAAAACCTGGGATTTTGAACAGATGGCTGAGTATGGTCGTGATTTCTTCGACTTCGGCGGTCGTAAGATCGGATTGAACTTCGCACTGATGCAGGACGTTCCAATTGATCCGAGCGTTATCCAGAGATACTTCGATGCTGAAACATTTCTGATTAAGTTGACCCCGCTGAACCCGACACAGAACGCCGTTGAGTCAGGCTGCCTGCCGCTGGACGTCGATTCGCCGGAAGCGGTGGAACTGGTCGACACTATTAAGAGTCTCGGCTACCGGGTAATCGTCAGCGTCGGGGAACTTGAGGAGAACGCCATTGGCAGTAACTGCGGGCAGTATGTGTCAAAGTTGAAAGAAGAAGCTCACACCCCGGTGGATGCGTACTTTTATCCGGTTGAGGTTGTTTGAAGTGAGCTTGGAGAGTTGGGTAAATTAACAGGAGGCTATGGCGGTAAGGTGGTTGTGCGGACTTTGGGCTTATTTGGTAACCTCTTTGATCATCCACTCACGCATCAGATGACGACGTTTCTCACTCCGAGCTTTTTCAACAGTCTCAGGATTGCGTCTCAATAACAGAATAACTGCCCTCCCATGATCCCTGAACAGGTTCCATACACGCTTGAAGTAGTATAGATACACGATTGCGGTGTTAGATTTAAGTGAATACATTTTTCTCATCTCGGAAGGCGATGGAAAGAGACGGTTGAGAAGAATTCTGGCAGCTCCCCCGGTATTATTGGAACACCAGAAAAAGGCTAAATACTTACTTAAACCCGAACCGATGGGGAGATCAAGCTGGATCTGTTCGATGGCAGTACGAATATGTTCTTCTTCTAAAGGCATAGCCTTATTCTCACCAGTGTTACGACTATCTCGAAACATCTTCAATACCCCCTCCGGCATTCTCATATTCAGCACTTCCTCAGCGGTTGCCAGTGTAAGATAAACCGATCTTGTAACTCCCCAATCAGAGGCTGTTCGTTTGATTTGCTCCCAGTTCAGCCGTCCTGCAAAATGTTTCAATATTACTCTGATATCCCACAACATTCTTAATCCGCATTGACTAAAAGTATGCATAAACGCCGTATGAAAACATATATGTATCAGCAGATCCTCAGGAGACTGCACCAGTGTTTTTATGCCGTTAACTTCAGTCCGGTAGGCTCTGTCCCAGATATCCTGGATACTGATGCTGTCTGAAAATGGAAGGTGTAAAATGTGCCAGTGAAGTTCAAGCGGTGTTGAATCATTCTGACGCTGGTAAACGTAGTGATTGCAGCTGATGCCAAGTTGAGGATTATTCCGATGCGGAATATATCCCAAGCTCAGGATAAGTTGTTCAGCTTGGGAAACATCAGAACTCTTTACTAAAACATCCATATCTGACATCGTTCTCATGGCTATGTCTTCATAAACCGCTTCGCTCAGGTAAGCTCCCTTCAATACAATCGCTTCCATTCCAGCTTCATTAAAAGACTTAATAATTTTACCGAGATTATGCTGAATACGGATGTTTCGCGATAGATTAAGAAGGTAGTAATTCTCAATTTTTTCAATGATTTCAGTGGGAATTTCACATTTATCGCTAATCTCTTCGAGTCGTTTGTGAAGGATAGGTGTGATACTATGTCGGTTGGATCGATGGATGATATCTTCCCAGTCGGTATCTGTCATCCGGGTTAAAACAGTCTGCAGGCTTTCAGGAGAAGAGGGGGACAGTATGCTAAGCAACTGTTTCATCGAAGACTCTGAAATCAATCCTGTCATCGGTAGAACTCCGCATGTCCCCTGAACAAGAAGGCGTAAAAACCGTTCTGTTGCAATAACTCTTCTTTGTTGCCATGTTCGGTGATTCTTCCGTTATCCATGATAATAACCTACAGCCTTGACCGTTGAGAATACTGTTCCTCTCATGAATTCCATCGTTCGAGATAAGTTTGCATCAGTTTACCCCTCGACAGGTTGTTCTCCAGCAGAACCTGCCTATGGTTTCAACTAAGAATATCAATATAAGAAAAGTACAGAGCAGATCAAGCAGTAATCACCATATCCAAATTCAGTTTACGCCTTACCTGCATCGTTTCCCACTTAATCATTTGTATTTCACTCAATAGCATCTTCTGTCTTCAAAGATACATGTCAGCAAGCGTCACATTATCCAGTGACACATGATAACGTTCGTTATTACAATAATCTAAGGAAGGCAGAAGACTATTTCATTCACGATTTAAACCAAATTGTCTGAAATAATCGCTTATTTGAAAGCTTTTACTAAAACACTTGACAAACACCGAATAAAATGTTTATACTTAACTAAGAATCCAGTACGGATCGGGATGAATTCAATCAATCCCTGTTTAAGACTCTAATTTCTATGTTGTCAAACGCTCCTATCTGACAGCAACAGAATGTTATATTCAGTACTTAGCTGTCCGATGGGGTTTACAACAACATGCTTCTTAAATTTCTCAACCAGTACAGATTAACCGATGTTAAGGAAGCGAATGCATCACAAGAGGTTTAAAATGAAAGGTATCATAGCTTTTCTTCTGATCATCTGTTCAGTTGGATTTTCGCTGCCCGCTTTTGGCGGTCAGTTTTATGGAGGCAAGGGTTTTCTTCATACAAATGCAGCGTCCTTAATGCCACCGGGAGCTCTGGACATGAGTTTTTATATGCGGGGATACACTGTTAATGTTCCTGGCGAAGATTGGAATTTGTCAAACGGCACAAGTGCTTTCGCTGCCGCCTTTGGTTTCAACCGCAAGACTGAAGTGGGTTTCAGTCAAATATTATACCAGGACCTTAACCTCACTA
>JABMRV010000051.1 GCA_013202285.1 bacterium
ACCCGGTAAGTCAAGGGTCCGTTGCCGTCGTTATCGACGACAAAGTTGAAAGTGTGCTCCATATCGGGTTCCAGCATCCAGTTGAAGCTCTCTTCGCTGGGTAAGCAAGTGGAGTGAAGCAGGGCAATGTCAAGTTCAACGTCGTCCTCTTCAATGGTTACTTCTTCGGTGGTGGGTAAGAAGTCAACAGCGGTAAAGGTGAGAGCATAATCCCCAGACGGCAGGTTTTCGAAGCCGTAATTGCCCTCGTTGTCGCTGAAACGGGTGAAGAAGAAGCCGGTCATGTCAATCATTGCACCTTCTATTGGTGGGTTATTATCGCCTTCATCGGTGACCGTGCCGGTAATAGCAGCGGTTGGTGAATTGAGCGACATGATCGCGGTGAGCTCGATCAGGGTCTGCTCCAGGTCGTCGCGCTCTTCGACGGGTTCGCTAAGCTCAATCTGTACGATCATCTCGTACACGCCGTCCTCCATTTCCTCGGGAATGAAGACGACGTTGAATGTCTCGGCATCGTCCGCGGGAATGACGCCCTCTTCAGGATCGGCGGCTATCCATTGAGGTGCAGCCAGGAAATCGAGGTACCAGATCATAGCCTCGCCGGTTCTGCCCCATGGAAACTCATCCGGTCTATTATGCAGGTAGCCGTCGTTAGCTCCGGAAACCACGCAATAGCCCCGTCCGTATTCATATACCACCACCACCGGAGTATCGGTGTCCCGGGAGCGAACGATGACCTGAAACCAATCGCAATTCTCAATTTCTTCCAGACTTCCTTCGGGGTAATTTTCTATATTGAAACAACCTCCTTGAAGGTTCATATCCCGTTCCCATTCCATAAATTCGATGAGGAAATTATCCTCCGGTTCGACATCAACATAGCCTGGATTCTCGCAGACTCGTCCCGCATGGGTGAGCCCGCCAGGGTGAATGGGCCTGCCATCGAAGTTGCTGCCGGAGCACATGAAGTAAGCGCCGCCGCCATCGACCCACTCTTCGACTATCTCGATGTTTTCATTGTAAACAGAAACCCAGTTATCGGATTGGTAGTTAGCGACCCAGATAGCGTCGAAATCGTTAAGATCGAAATCTTGATTCCAGTTTTGGAATCGTGTGTAATCAAGATCATCAACACCCTGGAAGATCTGCTCAAGGTTGTAGCCCCATGGATCCGATTCCTGGAACAGTGCATAGACAGATTCGGGCTGGTCACGACGCGGCCCACCCTGCCATCTCTCCTCCTCAGGTTCGTCGAAGCCGATAGTGAACGCGACATCTTCGTCCCCAGAATTACTGAGTGTCACCTCAACCTCAACGGGATCTTCACCATCCAATGATATGGCAATCCCAATCGGATCGACGGTAATATCACCGGACACCGGCTGTGATATAAACACCACAAACAACAAAGTAAAGCAGAAAATTAATCGATTTAAGCGCATGGTTCTCTCCGTAAGTAGTTTGGAAAAGACTGTTTAGTCCTTATTTAAAAAGTTCCTTACTGCATCATTCCCGCGCAACATGGTGTCCGAGAATGAGAATATTCGTTTGCCAAGTCGCCGTGCTTGGCAGCTATAATGCTGACATTTCTATATATCCGCTGTCAACCGCGGCGGGTTGACAGCAGGTTGCGCTATGTCTGTCCTACTCAACCGAATCAGTTGGAGATAGCTTTCGAGGCAACATCAGGCGAGCAGTTCATGCGGGAAGAGGCAGAGATTCTAAGAGACAGTTCTCAGCAAAGCGAAAATAACAATAAAAGAAGGCGAATTCAAGTGCAAATCATATTAAGACCAAATATTATGGAGGTAATAAATGAATAAATGTTAGTTCGTTAGAAAGGTCATCTGATTTTAGCAGACGACATTAATGCTTCATTCCTCATTACTTTGCTCTACGCTCTTATTTTACTTTGTAATCTGGGATTTCCTGTCCGTCTTCTTGCTTTGGCACTTACAAGTTCACATCTTACTCAGTTGTCAAGGGTATTTATCAATATGAACAGTAACAATAAAGCAGTAGTATTGCTCAGCGGCGGAATCGATTCGAGCACGACCCTGGCAGTTGCACGCAAAGGCGGATTTGAACTGTACGCGCTGACTATTCGATACGGGCAGCGGCACAAGATCGAGATCGAAGCCGCCGGAAAGATCGCCAGGGCATTACAGGTTATGAGGCATGAGATCGTTGATATCAATCTGAGCATCTTTGGCGGATCGGCTCTGACGAGTGATATCGATGTTCCGAAGAAACGGTTTAATGACTCATCTGACGATATTCCGGTGACGTATGTCCCGGCTCGCAATACTATTATGCTGTCAATGGCGCTCGGATGGGCTGAGAGCATCGGCGCACGACACATCTTCATCGGTGTCAACGCCGTCGATTACTCCGGTTATCCCGACTGTCGACCTGATTTTATCGCGGCATTCGAGAAACTGGCGAATTTGGCAACCAGGGCAGGAGTTGAAGGACATCTGTTCAAAATCGAAGCACCGTTGATCGACATGACGAAAGCCGAAATAATCAGCCTTGGAACGTCATTAGGACTTGATTACAGTCTGACGCACAGTTGCTACGATCCCTTGCCGGAAGGCTTTGCGTGCGGTATCTGCGACAGTTGTATCATCCGCCGACGGGGCTTCGTCGAAGCAGGCATTCCCGATCCGGCAAAATACCCTGCGGGAGTCGAGAAGCCTGATGAATGAGTATCAACCTCAACTTGCGCCTCAACCGGAAGATTACTGCGGAAAACTGCCGGTTAGCGAGGTATTCCATTCCATCCAGGGTGAAGGACGCTGGAGAGGAACGCCGTCTGTTTTCATCCGGTTGCAGTACTGCAACCTCGGCTGTTACTGGTGCGATACGCGCTATGCCTGGGAGACAGGAGAGATCAATAAGGGAACTCTCTATTCACCCGAAAGCCTGGCGCAGCAAGTGACTTCTCTCACCAATTATCCGGCAGTATTGCCACACATCGTCCTTACAGGTGGAGAACCGTTGCTGCATCAGGATCGTATCCCCGCGCTGCTGGAACTTCTGAGGCGTGCAGGTTTCGGATTTATCGAGATCGAGACCAACGGCAGCATCATTCTCGGTAATGAATTACTCACCGCTGTGGACTGGTGGAACTGCTCTCCTAAGCTGCGAAACAGTCGGGTCAGCGAGGAGCTAAGGATTAATCCAACCGCGATCAGGACGCTGGCATTGTCCGGCAAAGCCGATTTCAAATTCGTCGTTCGTGACCGGAATGACGTCGAAGAGATTGGGAACAGTTACGGAAAATGGATCGATGCGGAACAGATATGGCTAATGCCTGAGGGGCAGTCTCGGGATATTCAAAGTTCGCGCATGAAAGATGTTGTCGAACTAAGCCTGGCGAAAGGATATCGCTTCACGCCGCGTCTTCAGGTTCTGATCTGGGATAACGAACGGAGTCGTTAATTATGAAGAAAAAACCAATTGTCGCCATCTCCAAGCGCTTCAGTTTCGATGCGGCACACCAACTGACGGGAGTACCGGACGGGCATCCCTGCGGAGAACTGCATGGACATTCATACAGCATCGAAGTGGAAGTGAAGGACGCCATCGACCCCGGTGTAGGATGGGTGATCGATTACCGCGAAATCAAGCGAGTGGTTCAGCCGCTGGTCGATCAGCTTGACCACAAATTCCTGAACGATGTCGATGGACTTGAATATACCACAGCCGAGGATATCGCCGCCTGGTTCTGGGAAAAGATCAAGCCGAAAATGCCACAGCTTACACGCATATCAGTGATGGAGACTCCTACCAACCGCTGCGACTTTTACGGGGAGTATCGTGATTGATATTCAATCGACACCTGATCCCCGGCATATCTCAATCGACCGTGTCGGTATCAAGGATTTACGCTATCCGATCAAGGTACGTCTTCCACATGGCGGATATCAGCAGACAATCGCCGAGATAGACGTCTTCGTCGATCTGCATCCCAAATTTCGCGGAACCCACATGAGCAGATTCGTCGAGATCATCGACCGCATATCGGGTCAGGAGCTGACTTTGTTCACGCTTCCGGATATCCTCACTCAGGTGAGGGAACAGTTGGGATCGAAGACATCCGAGCTATATATCCGCTTCCCTTATTTCCTGAGGAAGAAGGCGCCGGTCAGTGAAATAGCCGGTATGGTGGATTATCAATGCCGTTTTCACGGACGTCTCGACGGAGAGATGGTTTTCACCTACGGCGTAACCGCTCCTGTTACAAGTCTCTGCCCATGTTCGCGAGAGATCAGCGAAGCTGGCGCTCACAACCAGCGGGGAGAGGTCAGCGTCGATATCCGCAGCGTCGATAAGGAGATCATCTGGTTTGAAGAGCTGATCGAGACTGTGGAATCCTGCGTCTCCGCTCCCGTCTTTTCGATTCTCAAGCGTGAGGATGAGAAATATGTGACGGAGCTTGCCTACAAGAATCCGGTTTTTGTCGAAGATATAGTCCGCAGTCTTGCCGAGAAGTTCAGCAACGATGAGAGGATTGTCTGGTTCAGAGTTCAGGCGAAAAGCCATGAATCAATCCACAACCATAATGCATTTGCTGTCATAGAGCGTGACAAGACTGGTTGAAAACTCTTGCTTTTGCAGCATTTTTTTGTGAAATTACCCGATAGAGATTCGATTTCTACCTTGTAAACATCTTGATAAAACAACTCACCTGAAAAAAGGAGTTTAATAATGGCTGATAAGTCCTTCAATGCCTTCGCCATGGCACAGGCTCAATTCGATAAATGCGCTGATCTGCTCGGTCTGGATGACGCTACGCGGAAACTGCTCCGCAGTCCGATGCGGGAATACTCGTTCAACATCCCGGTTCGAATGGATGATGGACGATTTGAAGTATTCAGGGGTTTCAGAGTCCAACATAACGATGCGCGCGGTCCCGGGAAGGGAGGTATTCGCTTTCACCCGCTCGAAACTATTGATACGGTTAGAGCGCTTTCCATGTGGATGACCTGGAAATGCGCGGTTGTGGATATCCCTCTCGGCGGCAGCAAGGGTGGCGTAATCTGCGACCCTCATAACCTCAGCAGCAGGGAACAGGAAGGAATCTGCCGCGGCTGGGTGAGACAGCTCGTCCGCGATATCGGTCCACTCAGGGACATCCCCGCTCCCGACGTAATGACCAACGCTCAACACATGTTATGGATGCTCGATGAATATGAGACGATTCGCGGCGCCAAGTATCCCGGTTTGATCACCGGCAAACCGGTCGGCATGGGAGGATCGCTGGGACGCACCGAAGCCACCGGATTCGGCGTCATCTATACTCTCAGAGAAGCCATGAAAGAAATGGACGTTGAACCGGGGAGTACAAAGACGGCAGTGCAGGGCTTCGGTAATGTCGCTCAATATGCCATCCGGTTGTACCAGCAGATGGGCGGGACCGTAGTCTGCGTTTCCTGCTGGGATCAGAACGATCAGACCTCATATACATATCTCAAGAAGAACGGCATCGACCTGGACGAACTGCTCAACATCACCGATCATTTCGGAGGCATCAATAAGGGTAAAGCCGCCGGTCTCGGATACGAAGTTCTCCCGGGAGACGCCTGGATCGAACAGGAAGTGGATATCCTGTTACCTGCCGCCCTGGAGAACCAGATAACAGCGAAAACCATAGTTAAGATATCCGACCGGGTCAAGGTTATCGCCGAAGGAGCAAACGGACCGACAACTCCTGAAGCCGATGCCGTTATCAAGGAACGCGGTATCTTCATGATCCCCGATTTCCTCGCCAACGCCGGAGGTGTAACCTGCAGCTACTTTGAACAGGTACAGAGCAACATGAACCACTACTGGGCGAAGGAAAAAGTTTTGGCAAAGCTGGATATAAATATGACTTCGGCGTTTATTGCCGTTAGCGATCTCGCTCGTAAGAAGAAGCTGTACATGCGTGACGCCGCCTATGTCATCGCCATCAACCGCGTTGCCCAAGCCTGCAAGGATCGAGGATGGATTTAACCGATCCTTAACCTTGGAAAATTCCTGTTCTTCGCTACTTTAGATGGGGAGCGCCGACATTCCTGAGTTCTTTGAATTATTCACTTGATGTCGAGTCTTAAACCTAACCGTGTCATTCCTGCGCTACTTTGTCATTCC
>JABMRV010000006.1 GCA_013202285.1 bacterium
ACAATAACTTGTCTGGATTCCCGCCTGCGCGGGAATGACACAGAAAAAACTTTATCAACAGACACTACTTAGTCAACACTCTCCTTTTTAAAACTGAGCGGTATTGATGCCTGAAGATTTTACATCGTGCGGAGCGGAACTTATCGGAAGATCGATCAGAGTCCTGCCCGTGATAGATTCGACCAATGACCTTCTGAAAGCGGAGGCTGAGGACAGTATCTCCGACGAAGGTGATATCATTATTGCCGAACATCAGACCGCGGGACGAGGCAGGCTCGACAGGCAGTGGGAATCGCCTCCCGGCAAATCGCTGCTGCTGTCGATCCTTCTGAAACCGGAAATCCTTAGTGAAAAGCTGCAGCTTGCCGGTCTGATGATCTCACTGGGGATTCTCGACGGACTGAACGGCTACCTGGAGAGTGAAAGTATCCGTTTGAAATGGCCCAACGACCTGATAGTGGGAGGTAGAAAGCTCTGCGGGATACTGTCCGATGCAGGTGTCGATAAAACAGGACGAAATTTCGTCGTTGCAGGAATTGGGATTAATATTAATCAAACTCCCACAGATTTTGCAGAACCGTTGCGAGACACGGCTACATCGCTTTACATTATGACCGGCAGTCAACATTCCCGTTCAGCAGTTCTGAAGCAGGTGATTGCGAGGGTAGATGAGCATTATCGCAGATTGAAAACCGAAGGCGGTTACTGGATAGCTCCCGCATGGCTGGAAAGAGCCGGCATCTCCGGCAGGGAGATCGAGGTTAAAGAAAACAAGAGTACTATTCGGGGAGTCTGCAAGGGACTCAACGAGGACGGCGCACTTCTACTCGAACTTCCGGAAGGAGCTATACGTGAGATTTACAGCGGAGACGTTAATTGAATCAGAATCTTCTCGTAGTGGACATCGGCAACACCACCCTTGAATGCGGTGTTTACAGAGGCAGTAATCTAACAACCACATGGCGGCAGTCCAGCACCGTTGACCGCACACCGGACGAATGCTGGCAGTCGGTCGTGTTTTTCTGCCGCGAGGCGAAAATTGATCCGACGGAACTCGACGCTATGGCGCTCGCATCGGTGGTGCCGACGCAGACGCGCAGTTTCGTGAGTATGGCAAAATCGAGGTTCGACCCCGATCCGCTGGTTATATCGATAGAAACCTGCCCATTCCTCGATGTACTTTATTCCACACCCGACCAGGTGGGCGCAGACAGACTCTGCAACGGGTATGCAGCTTATCATTATCATGGTGGTCCAATAGTTGTGGTGGACTTCGGAACAGCCGTCACACTCGATGTAGTATCTGAGGATGGCGCTTACCTCGGCGGTATCATCCTGCCGGGTCCGCTTACCGCGGCTCGTGTCCTGCACGCCAGAACCGCCCAGTTACCGCAGGTTTCATTGAAATTTCCTGATAAGGTCATCGGCAGCAACACCGACCATTCCATCAGATCGGGACTGACCTGGGGGACTGTCGATATGGTGGACGGTCTTATCGAGAGAATCAGTGCGGAACTGCCGAAGAAACCGAAAGTAATTACGACCGGCGGATTGGCGAAACCATTTGCATCTCGTAGCCGCCATTTCACCGAACTACATAACGATCTTGTGCTGGAAGGAGCCCGGCTGATCTATCTGCAAGCACGGGAAACGAAATGAGCTATACTCTTTTGACCTTGCTGCATGTTCTTAACATCTTTGTGCTTACGCCGTCGATAGACGTGATTTATCCTCGTCCGCTGGAGGATAGTGATACTTCTTATATTGCACGGGTTGATTCAAACTTCATCTTTGGATCGATCCATCCGACAGAGGCGATGCTGTCGATCAACGGCATCGAAGTAAAAGTCGAAGAGAACGGCGCTTTTATTACGTTTGTGCCGCTGGACTGGAATAATAAACGATATGAGTTGACCGCCATCCATGATGGTGACAGCGCTCGTTATAATCTGCTCTTTGATGTGTATCCTCCGGCTAAGCCGATAACTCAACCTGATCTAACTCTCCCCAGGCTGATCGAATTGAAAGGCGGAGTTGCCAGGACTCATCCGAAAGGCGCTTACTATCTTTTCCCTGATTCCGGTACAGTAGTCTTTACAGATGCCTGGCAGAACGGTTATTACCGGCTGCCCCTCACCGGTAATCATTCGGTGTGGATTCAGGGGAAATACGTCATAGACAACGATACCAGCGCCATTCAGACGGGAATATCCGGCGATAGTGAACCAGCGATAATACCTGAAATCCAAGCGCCTGTCGTCTGGAAGGGCAGGATTGTGCAGTCGGATAGATGGGTTGATATTATCATACCGGTCGGGCGAAAGGTGCTGTACCGTATCAGCGAGGAGACCGATCCTCCCAGAATCGTAGTTGAGCTTTTTAATGTTATCTCCCATCTCGATCATTTCGCCTATTCGCCTGACACTGAACCGGTGAAGGAAGTAGTATGGGATCAGCCTGAAGACCGGTTGCTGAAGCTGTATATTTCACTTTCCCAACCCTGCTGGGGTTATAAAGTCAACTGGAATGAAACTGATTTCATAGTGAGCGTCAGACGTCCACCGGTTCTGCGCAAGGGAGTAAAGGGATTGAACATTACCATCGATCCGGGGCATGGCGGCAATGACCACGGTGCAATCGGTCCCACAGGTCTGACGGAGAAGGATGCAAACCTCAAGACAGCTCTCGTCCTGAAACGTTTACTGGAGAAGAAGAATGCAGTTGTAACCCTTACCCGTTCAGATGATACTTATAGAGGTCTGATGAATCGGATTAACGTTGCGGAAGATGCCGAGGCAGATATCCTCATCAGTCTTCATCATAACGCACTTCCGGATGGCGTCAATCCATTCACGGAACTCGGAACAGGAACATATTATTACCGCCCTCAGAGCAGAGATTTAGCGAATGCACTACAGAAAGAACTAATAAAGAGGTTGCAATTACCTGATGAAGGTGTGTATTATAATAATTTAGCATTGGTTCGACCTACTGCAATGCCGACGGTGCTGATTGAGGCTGCTTATATCATGCTGCCTGAACATGAAGCCCTTATAAAGTCCGAGGAGTACCCTGAAAAGCTGGCAGAGGCAATCTACAAAGGATTGTGCAGGCACCTCAAAGAAACTAAGAAACATCGAAAACGGGATTAAACATATATGGATAATGCGTACCTCACGAGAATTGGTCTGGGAAAGCTCAAGGGAGATCTGGAACACCTCGTTAAAGTCATTCGTCCGGAAGCAACAGCCGATCTTGCCAGTGCTCGCGAGCATGGTGATCTATCCGAGAATGCTGAATATGACGCCGCACGTGAAAACGTCGCCGATATAGACCGTAGGATTGCTGAATTACAACAGAAACTTTCCTATGTCACTATTATTGAAGAGAATAGCATAAGTAACCATGAAGCGAGAATCCTCAGCAAAGTAACATTGCAGAATATGGCAGATGGTTCAAAGATAGATTATACCCTGGTCGATCCCCTGCAAACTGATCCAACGAAACAACGGATATCTGTAAAATCTCCTATCGGAAAAGGATTGTTGGGAAAGAAAGTCGATGATGAGGTAATTATAGACGTACCTTCAGGTAAGATTCATTTCAAGGTACTGGCGCTTGAGCGGATGACTGACATATAACTGTTTTCGGTTATAACACTAATCCAGCGATAACGTGGTGCAGGATGTCCTCATCCTGCACTGATTGCTGTTTCAACCGCAGGGTGCGGACACCCTGCGGCACGTCGAATTTGAGCGGTCAGGTGGGAGCACATAACCGCACGGTATTATTTTATTGTTTCTCGCTATTTCTGGAGTTCTCACTGGATTATGAAATCTGTGAATTCACATCAAAATAAATTAACTGGGATTTTCTTTTGTCTGAGTTGAGATATGACGCATTGCACCGACGATGGGTCATAATCACCACGGAACGGAATCATCGACCTCGGGAATTCTACCCTCACCGTGAACAAGTCTGGAGCGACGATGAATGCCCGTTCTGCCCGGGTCGAGAGAATCAAACCCCGAATGAGATCGTAGCTGTCAGACCGGATGGCAGTAAGCCGAACAGTCCTGACTGGCGCATACGTGTCACTCAAAAAAAACTCCCTGCCCTCGACACCTGCGAGATTACCTGGAAACCAGGCGCTGAAGGCTTCTATGAACTACTGCCCGGTTTCGGTGTACACGAGATTATCATCGAGGGACCCGATCACAATATGAGTATGCACGAGTTTCCGCCCGATCTCATCTTCGACGTCCTCGACATGTACCGTAACCGTCTTGCTTTTCATATCGAGAACCTGAACCTCAAATACACGCTCATTTTCAAAAACCATGGCTCTACAACCGGCGTGTCTCTGGCACACCCGCACAGCCAGGTTATCGGTTCACCCATTACACCAAGATCGATGCGCATTGAACTGATGTCAACCTTGCGCTATTATGCGGAGACCGGAAACTGTATGATCTGCGATATGATCGAGCGTGAGAGACGCGAGGACAAACGGTTGATTTACGACGACGGTACCATTGTCGTTTTTAACTCCTTTGCCGCCCGCTTTCCTTATGAATTTATTATCGCTCCGGTACAACATTCAGCCTATTACTTCCGGGAAGACGATAAGACGCTTCACTGTCTCGCAGCGGCGATGCGGAACATACTCCAGTTGTTGAAAACGACTCTCAACGATCCGCCTTTTAATTACATGGTTCACTCAGGACCCAATACTGAAGCAGCGCCAATATTCCCCGGCTACTGGAAGACGCTGGAAAACGATTTCCACTGGCATATCGAAATCATCCCCCAGATCGTGCAGACAGCCGGGTTCGAATGGGGAGGCGGTCTCCCCATCAACCCGGTATCTCCGGAGGATGCCGTATCCTTCCTGAAGAACTATCAGACCTGATTCATCATCAGCCGGTAATTCAATGAACATTCTCAAAATGCCGAAAATAATTGTCTGTCTGCTGCTGGTGTTCTCCATATCGCTCGTCAGTTGCGATTCCGAAGAGAATTACACGATAGAATGGCGGTGGACGTTCTTCACGGATTTCGGGCGCATACCGCGCTGGTCGCCTGACGGTTCACAAATCCTGTTTGGTGATGACAGACCCGGCAGTTCGGCTCTTTGGCTCTGGATGCCCGGAGGAGATCCGTCCATGTTGTCAGATTCCCTGCCGCCACATAACTGGGATTACCGCTGGTCTCCCGACGGACGAAAGATCGCCTTCACCTCACCGGGTGAACCCGGTTCTCCGGATGCCGGAGTCTGGATAGTTGATGTTGAAGGGGAAACTGCTGAGAAGCTGCATGATCGCGGCAGTGATTTGAGCTGGGTATATGATGGATCGGCAGTCGTGGTTCGAATTGATCAACCGGAAAACGGTATTCCGGGAATCTACGAGATCGGTGTCGATTACTTCTATCGGCTTTTCATAGTAGAGGGATATTTCCCGCTTTGTTCACCTGCAGAGAACCTTATTGCTTACAGCTCCAGCGAGATCAGCGGCAAATTGTTCATTATCGGTTCTGAGCTTGTTGATGAACCCGTCAGCGAGACCGGCGCTCTTAACTGGGTTTGGTCGGTAGATGGAAGCTCTGTTTTCTGTGTCGTCAACGATTACACATCGGGATATATCGACTGGAAGATATTCAAGATATCCAGACGTGATACGAGCTGGGGTACTAACAATGTCGCCCAATGGGCAGCCTTTCCCGCTCCGAATAGGATAGGTTCAAAATTCGCTTTTATGAGGATTTCAAACGGCATCTGGCGAGGATTATGGCTTCATACGTTCGAAGAGGGAGAAAGGATGATTGCGAACTATGGGCAGAATCCCGAGTTCAGTCCGGTGGACGACCGGATAGTCGTCAATACGCCAAACGGCGGGATACGTGTACTTGAGAAGCCGTAATACTAAAGTGCAGTCAAATGTCTCGTTTGACTGTGAAGTGATATGAATAATGAAGGTGTGACATGGGCTATTTATTGCCCATGTTTCATTAAGTAGTGCTTATTGACAAAGTTCCTTCTGTGTCATTCCCGCGTAGTCGGGAATCCAGACATGTCGTTGTTATTACGTGGATTCCGGCTTTCCAGTCTGTTCGAGAATACAATTACATAACGTTCCTGCCAGATTTTAAAAAAGAGAAACCTTGCAGCTTGAAACCCGACTTGCTTGCAAGTCGGGTCACACACTTGTTAGGATTTAGATGAGAAAACTTTTTCAGTGAAACTATAGCTGCGATTTCAGCGTAACCGGCAACTGGTCGAGAGTATGACAACCGTTTTTATTCCAGCTTGGGATGGACTTGGTCAACATATCCCAGGCTGAATCTGCAACTTTCGTGAAGTGCTTCGCCTGCGGTGAGTTAGGCTCGGCTTCGACGACTGGTTTTCCATGATCGCCCGTGCGGCGTATCATCGGATCAAGCGGTATCTCACCGAGTAATGATGTATTGAGCTTCTCGGCGACCTCTTTTCCGCCGCCTGACGAGAAGATATCAGTTCTCTCCCCGCAGTGAGGACAAAGGAAATAACTCATGTTCTCCACTACGCCGAGTACTGGTATATTGATTTTTTCGAACATCTTGAGACCGCGCCGCGCATCTATAAGAGCCACGTCAGAGGGCGTTGTGACGATGATGGCGCCATCGATCGGCATACGCTGTGAGATGGTCAATTGGGCGTCTCCCGTTCCCGGCGGCAGGTCGATGACCAGGCAGTCGATGACGCCCCAGTCCACATTATGAATAAACTGGTCGATCATCTTGGTGACCATCGGTCCGCGCCAGATTAATGCGCTGTCGTCATGCACAAAGAAACCTATCGACATGATCTTCATCTCGTAAGCTATCGCGGGATGGAAAAATGTGTCTGTCGGGCTCTGCTTAATCTTGTGCACACCCAGCATAGTGGGTGTGCTCGGTCCGTAGATATCTGCGTCCAGAATGCCGATTTGAAGGCCTCTCTTCTGCAGGGCAAGCGCCAGATTCACCGCAACGGTTGATTTCCCCACTCCACCCTTCCCGGATGCAATAGCCAGCGTCAGTTTGATGCCCTCGATCCGCTGGCGGAAAACCCAGGGATCTTTACTGTCTTTCTTGTCTTCCCAGCCCCGGAGGGTTCCATCGGGGAGGATTTCAAGCGCGGCTTCGATCTCCGGAACCTCCCTGCGAATGAGTACAGTCATACCGCGGTTGAGGATAGGGTGTGATGAGGGACAGCCCCCACATGAGCCGGTCAGCTTGTAGTAAACCTTATTATCTTTTATCTCCACAAGTTCTATGTCACCATCGTCCGATTGAAGCATCGGTCGAAAATTATCTATTATCCTGTTAACCTTTTCATCTGTTTGCATCCAATAACTCCGGATTTAATTCTGTTGTTTGATTGATCGATGAGTCGCGAACCAGCGGCAAACCAATCATATTCGTCTAATACTTCTTGCTGTTCAGACCATCCTTTTCTTTTTGCATCTCCTCAGCACGCCGGACGGCTAAAAAATACGCCTCTTCCGCCCAAATTCTCGCCTCATCCGCCAGATCGCGGGCGTGATTTATATTCCTCACCCGTGCTTCGTCCATCGCCAGAGTGAAATATTTCTGCGCCTTCCTGTATTCACGCTCTGCCCAGAACTCGGCATTGGCTTTATCTGCGGCTTTGAGAGCCTTCTCTGCCTTTCTCAGGTCCCATCGTGCGGAGAAGTCACAACCAGCAATAAGAAGCAGCAGGACGATCATAACCGCCGATATTGTCGAACCTATCTGGAATCGAGCCGGACTCATGATCTTCATCCCCTCTCAAGCTATAGTATTGATGACTGGAACATGCATAATCTTATATAATGATATTGTTCATGTCAGACTGTTAATATTTTTTTCTATCGAGACCATCGTGTTCCTCTTGCATCTCCGCCTTGCGTCTTATTGTAAGATCGGTCGCTTCCTGCGCCCAGGCTCTGGCTTCAGATGCGGCGTCGCGAGCTTCGTTGATTTTGGCGTCCCGTGCATAGTCCATCGCTTCAATAAGATATTTCTGAGCCTTCTGGAATTCGCGTTCAGCCCAGAATTCAGCGTTCTCCTTGTCCGCTTCCTTAAGCGCCTTCTCGGCGCGTTTCAGATCCCAGCGGGCGGAGAAATCACATCCGATCAGGGAGAGACCGAAACAGATCAGAATTATCGGCATGAGAATAACGATAAGCTGCGGACGGCTGTTCCGGTTCGATTTTTCAATGTGAGCCTCGGAATCATATCTCATTCTTCTACCCTTTCCTTTCGAACGCTATGCGCGGATCTACTACTGAATACAAAATATCCGACAGCAGTATCCCGAATAGTGTCAGAAACGAGACGATGATGAGTTCAGCCATTATCAGCGGATAATCCCGTGCGAGGATGGCTTCCCAAGCAAGTCGTCCCATGCCGGGGATGGTAAAGATAGTCTCTATAATAATCGACCCGCCCACGACCGCCGGTAGAATACCTGATAAAAGAGTAATAATCGGGATAAGGGAATTGCGCAGCGCGTGTTTGTAGATAACCTTGCCTTCAGCCAATCCCTTGGCGCGGGCGGTGGTGATGTAATCCTGGCGGATGACTTCGAGCATGGATGTCCGCATATAACGGGACAACACCGCCAGCGAGGCGTATGTCATGCAGAAGACCGGCAGAACCAGGTGCCAGGCGGTATCCCAGAAGCGTCCCCAGAAGCTCATGTTCGCTGCCCCGATAGACTGCAGCCCGAAGACTGGGAACAGGTCGAGAAAGTCGCCGCCGCCGAGGAACACGATCAGCATCGTCGCCACCCAGAACGATGGCAGGGAATACATAATGAACAGCACCAGCGTCATGGTTCTGTCGAGCCGTGTGTACTGATGGCTGGCTGAATATATCCCCAACGGGATCGATATCAGGTAGGCGAGGATTATCGCGGTTAGCGCAAGCTTGAGTGAAACCGGTATCCTTTCTTTCAGTACGTCCCAGATCGGTCGGTTGAACTTTATCGAGTCACCGAAATCGAGCGTTGCGATCCGTTTCAGCCATAGCCAGTACTGCTCATACAGCGGCTTGTCGAGCCCGTACAGTTCGCGGGTTTTCTGTATCGCCTCTTCGGTAAGCCCTTCCATCAGCCCTTCGGCAGCGCGCGCTTTCATCGCCGCCGGATCACCGGGCGCGAGATGAATTATCAGAAACGCCACAATCGTTATCCCGAATATGGTCGGGATCATCAGGAGGATGCGTTTTATTATGTAGGTGGTCATGTCGTAAGCATAATTGAATAAAGTTGCTTGAACTACTTCAAAAATCCCAGGAACTCTGAGACTGACAAACCCGCTTGTTTGATAATTGCATAAACCGTTCCAATTGGAATGTTTTTCTTCCTCGGAACTACTACCAATCTAACTATTCCTTGAACATCCGCTTTCCGAAAGGCAAGATGACTTCCTTTCCCGCGATGTTTCGCTTTACTAAAACCGGCATTGTTGAGGGCACAAGCCACGTCCTGCCAACCTAATCCACGTAAGATCGTCACGCGACTTCAACCTCAAAAGTGGTTTGGAATCGGATGGGGCTGGTAAGTATCTCAGTTAAATCCTCTAACGTATCCTCCTCTTTAGCATTGAGGAGATAGAGTTCCACTGCCTCGCGCAGCATTATGAGCGCTTCTTTGGGGTCAGGACCGAATGATGAAACCCCCAACTCCGGACAGAGGGAAACATACTGGTTGCCCTCCTGCCAGATGGTTGCAGTAAGTTTGACGGACATTAGTTACCTCTTAGTTAGTCTTGTAATTCACACCCGGATACTACCGAGATTCCCCGAATATCGTCGGGATCATCAACAGGATGCGTTTTATGATGTAGGAGGTCATGTTTTTTGCATCTATTCAATGACTTCCAGATCTAAATCAGATTCTTTATAATTAAAACAATTAAACAGTTTATATACAATACTTAGAAGTCTATTTGGATCACCACGTTTGTAAACATAATATTGAGTGTTTGGAATTCTCTTGTAGTCTTCATGATTCTCTTCTTTTTCTGGAGATCTTGTAAAATACCGTTGAAAGTTTCCAATTAATTGAGTTGCGCCCTCAAAATTGGTACCTTGCTCGGATGCGATTATTTCACTTATCTTCATAATGAAATCTGTCCAGTATCTAACTTCATATCGTTTACCTTTGAAACTGAATGCCCTAATCTTGGTTTTACCGTATTTTCCAGTATTTTTTCTTCGAGTTCTCTTCGGTTCATCAATTTTATATGGTCTTTTCTCAATTTGTGTAGAAATATTTTTAACATGTGATTCTTTAATATATGATTTTACCTGCGAATTAGTAGGTTTATGTCCACACATTTCCTCAGTTGTGTCTGCTATTAAATCAACCAATGTTTCATCTGGTAATGAAATTATCTTTTTCCAAGCCTTTGGCATTGTTTCATTTAGAATTCTTTCTTTATCTTTGCTCTTCAGAAGTTCCTCAGCTATATAACTTGCACGTCCTGAAGCGACACTGTCCTTAGATAGAAAATCAAAAAAACGTTCTGAAACATCCTCAGGATCTTGAGAATTGAAATCTATAGCATAGAATTTCCTTTGCTCCCAACTTCCAGTTTTTATTGGAAGATAAAACCACCATGTTACTCCATTAGTCAATAT
>JABMRV010000052.1 GCA_013202285.1 bacterium
GTCCACACCCTGCGGTTAAAACAGCATCAGAGCAGGATGAGGACATCCTGCACCACGTTATTGCTGGATTAGTATATCTAACTAAGATAATACAGCATATTCATTCCGGCAACTGTTTTTTTCCGTGTTGTCCGGCATCATGAATCTTCCTCAGGTTCGTCTTCACCGAAATTAATGTACCGGTCTAACAGACGAACAAATATCCACCGCTCGCCCTCCTGCAGATCGCCTTCTATCCGCCACAGGGCGTCCATTTTGGAGTCTATCTGATCGGCGTAATGCAACAGGAATGCTTCGCGGGTTGCCGGCAGCACCGGTGATCCGAATTCAGCCTGGTGTGACAGGATCAGGTGAGTAATACGGTCGAGGAGATCCGGGGGAAATTCTTCAATCCGGGATGCACGTTCCGAGACCAACTGTGCGCCGAGTGTGATATGACCGACCAGCCTGCCGCGGTCTGTGTAATCGATGAGAGTGTCATACCTGAACTCCTCAATCTTGCCAATGTCGTGGAGGATAGCGCCGGCAACGAGCAAATCTTTGTCGATCTCCGGATACATGCGCGACAGGAAACGGCAGATTGTACAGACCCCGAGAGTGTGTTCGAGCAAACCACCCAGCCGGTTATGATGCCAGAGTTTCCCGCCCGGAGCGCGTTTGAAAGCAGCGGTGATTTTTTCATCTTCGAGTATATTCTCAAGAAGCCCGCGCAGGAAAGGATTGCCGATGGTGGCGACAATGTTGTTCAATCTGCCCATGCTCTCTTCAGGGTCGTCGGGACTTACCGGAAGTAAGTCAGTCGCATCGACATCATCTTCCGAAGTCGCCCGGCGCAGCTTTTTCACCCCCACCTGCAGACTGTCGCGATACTGCTCGATCCTGCCCTGCAGCTTAATGATACCACCAACCTCCAACTCATGGTATAAACGCTCGGCATCCTCCCATATCATCCCGCTCAACCTGCCTGACCGGTCACCGAATTCGAGCGCTAAGTAAGTACCACCATCCCGTTTTGAGCGTAGATCTTTACTGCGGAGTACGCAAAAGCCGGTGAACATCTCGCCGACCTGATGATCTCGGAGAAAGCGCTTCATATCATTACATCCCAATCAGTTATAACATGACCTGAACACTTCGATTGCCCTGTCTATATCATCGTCGTCAAGGTCGAGGTGCGTAACAAGTCTGATCCTTGTACCGCCGAAACTTGTTCCCCACAAACCGTTTTCTCTCAACCGTTCATTCACTTCCGGTCCCAACAATCCGCATGGCGAAGTGTCGAAGATGACGATATTTGTTTCAACTCCTTCCATGTCAACCGAAAAAGCGTCCAGCTCATTGATAGCTTCGGCAAGCCGTCTTGCCCGGCGATGATCTTCAATCAGTCGATTTCGGTTGTTCTCAACGGCGTATATCCCCGCTGCGGCAATAATTCCCACCTGTCTCATACCTCCGCCGAAGCGTTTTCGGTAGCGGTGAGCTTCTTCGATGTATTCCTTTGAGCCGACGGTTAATGATCCAATCGGTGCGCCGAGCCCCTTAGACAGACATACGTTGATAGTGTCGAAGGGAGCTGCCAGTTCAGCCTCGCTCTTGCCGGTAGCAGCGGCAACGTTCCACAGCCTGGCGCCGTCGAGATGGAATCCCAGCCCGTGCTCTCTTGCGAGTTTCTCCAGTTTGTTGATCTCCGTTTGAGGGAAAATTGTCCCACCGGCGCGGTTGGCGCTATTCTCAATCCATATCAATCTGCTCGGTGCGAAATGATGATCCCCGGGACGCAGCCTCGCTTCGACCTGATCGGTTGTTAAGGCTCCTCTGAATCCTTCGATTATGTTGAACATCACGCTAGAGAGTTGAGCTGCACCGCCACCTTCAAAATTAAAAACATGGCTGCCGGCTTCGAGATACACTTCATCTCCGGGAGAAGTATGACAGGACATGGCTACCTGATTTGCCATCGATCCGGAAGGAACGAAGAGTGCGGCTTCCTTTCCGAGCAGTTCCGCAACAATTTCCTGTAACCTGATTACAGTGGGATCGTCGCCGAAAACATCGTCACCGACCTCGGCTTCATACATAGCACGGCGCATTTCAGGCGATGGTCTGGTGACGGTATCGCTGCGCATATCTATTATTTGTGGCATTTCAATCCTCTTCCCTATTATCCGCACTATCCTCCATCGCGATCCATCGTTTCAGCATTTGGATCCTCTCCCGTGCCGAAATGGATACAAGGTCATCAGGCTTATCGAAACGGATCATCCGCTCCTGGAAAAAACTGATTGCCTTCCGGTAATCGTGCTTTCGCTGATAGATGACTCCTTTGTAGTACAAAGCATCCACCGGTCCACCGTTGGCGTAAGAACTGTCGAGCAGAACCAGCGCTGTATCCAACTCATCAAGATAGATGTAGGAGATAGCAAGGTTGTAGAGCGCATCCGGATGACCGGGACTGAGTTCCAGTATCTTCTCGCAGATGGGAATCGACTGGTCACTGAACTTTCGCTCAACTAAGTGAGCAGCTTTAGCCATGAGCAGCGGAATTGATTCAGGATCTATCTCCAGCCCTTCGTCAAGAAGTTTAACCGATTTGATGCGGTTCCATTCCACGCGGTAATACTGCGCCAGCGCCAATCGCGCGGGTTCGTATCCCGGAGCCAGATTGATGGCATGAGTGTTCATGGCATGTCGGGATAACCAAGGTAACTCTTTTAATCGCCTCCTATGCAGCCTGGACATGTAGAAGAAGACCCGCGGATCGTCGGATGTCATGTTGTATGCCAGCTTGAGAGCGGCTTCCGCTTCGTCCCAGTCACGGAAATGAAGGAACATCGTTCCGAGCAGGATGTAATTCTCCGGATCGGAGGAGTCGAGATCGATTGCAGCGAGAAGTGAATTAAGAATATCCGTCTTGTGATAGAATGTGTGATGGTTCAGGTAAGTTAAAGCCTTCTCCTGCAGAGGTCGCGACCAGATGGGATACGATTCACCAAGAGAGTTGAAGATGGCAATCGCTGAATCTTTGCTGTCGGTTTCGCGCAGGTTAATAGCTCTGTAAAGATCTGCATAAGCTTCGTCGGGTATATTGTTCGGCGGCAGACCATATCTGCCCAGTGATGGAGAATCATCGCCTAACAACCGCATGATTGCTCCGGATATCTGCGCCGCTTCAGTGGCAAAGTGACCATCGGAAACCGCTAACTCCTGCACAACCTTGACATGTTTTCCTGTACGGCTTTTAATCCTAACTGAAAAACCAACCCCCCGTTGTTCAGTATTTCGTGGTGAAACTGTTATCAGCCATTTCACCCTGAGCCGGACAGCGAGGCTGTCGATCCAGCTCTCACTGTGCAACCAGTGTTTGTTCAGTATGGTAGTGTAATTCGGACGCTGTGGGACGAAATGTTCCGGAGATGCGGTAAGCCGCCGTTCGATGACATCAATAATACCGCGCAGTTTCCATTCAGATTGGAAATTGTTATTGTCAACTACAGAAATAAGGACTCTAATTGGAATAGGCGCAGGATAGCCGCGTTTCCAGATAACTCCATAACTGCCGATGATGATGATGTAGCCAAGAACAAGAATAGAAAAAAAACGGTTGGGTCCCCAGAAACGGGTACCCAACCAGACACCTCCCCAGATGATTGTAAATACTACAATTGCTATCGGCAGCAGGATAACACCACCGGGAATATTACCTGACAGATAGGTTATCAGCTCTCTGATCATCAGCCGTTAATAAGGTGGAAAGCTTCGAGCCTGGTAATCTGTTTACGGAGGTATCCCCGTTGTGCGGAAGTTACTACTTCAGTCATCTCTTTCTTCACGCCCTGCATCGATATGCACAGATGCCGAGCCTTGACTATCACAATTACTCCGAGTGGTTTCAACCTGTTCACAAGGGTATCGGCAAGGTCGGTGGTCATCCGTTCCTGAACCTGGGGACGACTGGTAACCGCCTCAACCAGCCTGATAAGGCTTGAAAAGCCGGTTACCTGGTTATTACCGGGAATATAACCTATTGACACACTACCCCAGAAGGGTAGAAGATGATGCTCACACATTGAATAGAAGGGAATATCCTTGACGATGATCATCTCGTCATGGTTCTCGCTGGTGAATAGGGAGATCTTCTCCGCCGGTTCCACGCCGACGCCGGAAAATATCTCCCCGTACATGCGTGCAACACGTTCCGGTGTGCCAGCCAGACCATCACGGTCGGGATCCTCACCAATGCCTTCTAACAGTAGTCGAACGCCGCGCTTGATTTTTTCACTGTCAATCGGCATCGTCCTCAGTCCGAGATTGCTCAGGTTCTTTACGGTCGGTTTTTTCGTCGTCACTCGATTCTTGAAGTCTTTCGATACCCGTCATCCTGCCGGTATCCTTCCTGGTTGATACTTCTCCAGCGGGAACATCATCTTCGGGAGACTTCGACTTTGATTGCCTGTTCCAGAAAGATTCAAACCCGGCGCCTTCATACCTGCTCGGTGAACTTACCTCAGATTTTGATTTATCCACTTCAGGAGCAGGTTTCTCCTTATCATCGATCTCCCCGGGTGGTTTCAAAGCGAGAGATTCCGGATAGTCTGAACGAACTGATGGTACCCTCTTATCGGCAGTTCCGGCATCGGGATCATCGAACAGTGATAAGCCTCGACTACGTTTTGAATCTGGTGGAGGTTTTTTCAGGGTATCTTTTTTCTCCAGATCGGGTAATCTCGTCGTTTTTCCCGCAACGATTTCTTTCTTCTTCCGAACATCTCTATTCGTTGTAGCAGATAATCGCTTACTGCTCGAACTTCTGCGTAGTTCTGACAAGCTGGATTCTATCTTCTCACCCCTGGGTGTTTCGGTTTCGTTTTTCCCGCGGGGAGTTGTTCTCCGGGTCGATGGTTTTCGAGTTCCGGTAGTTCGTGTATCATCCGGTTTAACGGCGGGTTTTCTCACACCACTCCTGCCGGTTCTGGTTTTAGCCGGTTTCTGTTTCTCTTTTACAGGCCGCGTGCTGTCATCTCTCGATTCATCTTTAGATGATGAGGTTGATTTTGCGAGTTGTGAAGGGCTTGGACGCCTGTTCTGAGGATCGCGGCTGCTGACGATACCATATTCACGAGCCAGTTTGCGGCGAGCCGCTGCAGGAGTCACCGCTCTCGGTTCTACTCTCTCTTTCTGTTCGCGTTCCTTGTGAACAGGTCTGCGTCCACGAACTGCCTTGCGGAACGGTTCCTTTTCCCTGCTCGCGGGACGCTGTTTAGGCAGTTTCTCACCCTTGAGTATCAGATCGATTTCATGACCGTCAAGTATCTCGCGCTCGAGCAGAGCTTCAGCAAGTCTCTTGAGTTTTTCCATGTTACCACGGAGGATTGTCTCGGCGCGTTTCTCGGCTTCCTTAACGATTCGGCGTACTTCCTGGTCGATCTCCTGGGCAATCTTCTCACTGTAATCCCGCTGCTGAACAAAATCACGTCCGATGAAAATCTCATCCTGCTTGCGTCCATAAGTCACCGGTCCGAGCTTATCGGACATACCCCATTTGCAGATCATCTTACGGGCGATATGTGTTGCTCGTTCAATGTCGTTACCGGCACCGGTTGACAGCTCGTTAAAGACGAGTTTCTCCGCGGCTCTGCCTCCGAGCAGATGGTTCAGCGATTGCAGAAGGTAGGATCGGGAGTAGTTATGCTTCTCATCGAGCGGGAGGAAATGTGTCAGTCCAAGAGCCCTGCCGCGAGGGATGATCGTGACCTTGTGAACAGGATCGGCGCCCGGTGTCAGTTTGGAAACGAGGACATGTCCTGCTTCATGATAAGCAGTCTGGCGCTTCTCCTCCTCCGAAATCAGGATGCTCTTACGCTCGGTACCCATCATGATCTTGTCCTTGGCATCCTCGAAGTCGGACATACTGACCTTGTTCGCATTTCGGCGAGCCGCCAGCAGAGCGGCTTCATTCACCATATTGGCTATATCAGCGCCTGCAAGACCCGGTGTGCTTTTGGCGAGAATCTCGAGTTTGACGTCTTTATCCAGCGGAATGTTGCGTACATGAACCTTGAGAATTCCCTCTCTGCCGCGCACATCCGGACGGTCAACTACTATCTGACGGTCAAACCTACCCGGACGGGTCAAGGCGGGATCAAGCACATCAGGACGGTTGGTGGCGGCAATGAGGATGACTCCTTCGCTGCTCTCAAATCCATCCATCTCAACGAGGAGTTGATTGAGTGTCTGTTCGCGCTCATCGTGCCCGCCGCCGAGGCCTGCTCCGCGGTGACGACCGACGGCGTCTATCTCATCGATGAATATGATACAGGGAGCGCTCTTCTTTCCCTGCTCGAACAGATCTCTTACACGGGCGGCGCCGACTCCGACGAACATCTCGACAAAATCGGCTCCGGACATGGAAAAAAACGGTACATCAGCCTCACCGGCGACTGCTCTGGCAAGCAGTGTCTTCCCTGTACCGGGTGGACCGAGCAACAGTCCTCCCTTGGGAAGACGTCCACCCAAACGGGTGAACTTCTTCGGATCGCGCAGGAAAGAGATTATCTCCTGGAGTTCCTCTTTCGCCTCATCAACACCGGCAACATCCTTGAATGTCACTTTCGGTTTGTTCTCCACCAGGAGCTTGGCGCGTGATTTGCCAAAGGAAAACAAACCCTTGGTGCCCCCCCCCTGCATGCGGCGCATGATGTATATCCAGATGGCGATAATGATTATCCAGGGCAGTATGGATGTTATCAGCATACTGACCCAACTGGTGGTCTTCTCGCGGAACTCGTAGTCTATCTTGAGACTGTCCCATTCAGCCATCATCGCGGAATCGACGAATGGAAGAATGGTAACAATTGTACTGCCGTCTTTCAGATCGGCATGGAGTTCACGATCAATTATTTTGACCTGGAGGACCTGATCGTATTCCAGCTCACGGCGATATTCCGTATATGACCGCTGGGATTCGGGTTGATCGTTCAGGTTAATTTTGTCAAAAATTATCCATGAACCTATGATCAACAGTATCCAGAAGGAGAGCGTGCGAGTTGCTTTACGCCAGTCAAACTTGTCACCAGAATCATTCTTGCGCTTTTGAGGCTTCATTCCACCGCTCGATTTCCTGTTTTTTCGAGGCGTGTGGTTCTTATCAGCCATTAAACACCTTTAAAAAGGAGAATGACGAATTGTGAATTCTTTCCTGGATTTAATCCAGGATCAACATTCATCATTCAAAATTCAACATTTTTCTATGAACCTGAAGATAACAACTTGTCGCGTTTTATCAGTCAGTTTGAACTGTTCTGCAACGCGGAAAGGGGGAACGACGGCGATATGTCCGCCAGTGGTTATAACGGGATATTGACGACGGTGCGGCGGGATACCTGCTTCCCGCAGTATATCGCTCACCTTGCGCCGTCCTGTCATGCCGTATGGTTCAATACGGTCTCCGTTACGAACCGGTCTTACGAAGTATGGACCTGTGCCTATAACCTCGTAATCGCAATATTGCGAGCCGGCTGGTGGCGGAATGTTACATCGCTCCCGCGGCTGCAATCGGGCTTCAATACGCCCGAAACGAGGTATCTTGACGGTCTCGCCAGGGGAAAATCTCTGTTCCCAGTCAGGTTCCTGAAAAGAGCTGTATATAAAAATCTTCCTTTCCCATCGCAAAACCAGAATATCGTTCCCCAATTCGATAGTCCCGGTTTTCCCTTCGGAAAGGTATCTATCAGCCGCTCTGTATCTTTCGAAAGAGATACGTGTATCTCTTCCTGAAAGTTTCCAGGCGGCTCTTCTAATTATATTCAAACGTAACATAATAAGATACGAAGAGAAAGTGTCATAATCAAGGACGATTTCGTCTTCGCAACTTCCAATTATAGTCTTTGCAAAAGCTTCCTCAACAGCAGAGGCAGTGAACTCAGCACTCATTTTCAGCAGTTCACCACTCCGCATAATTCTTTCTACAACCTTATCACCGAATTTTGCTCTTAATACCGGAACGATCTCATGTCGGATAAGGTTGCGTGGATATGCGGGGTCGAAGTTGCTTTTATCAGTGACAAACTGTAGTTTCCGCTGTTCGGCATAGTACTCTATTTCAACCCTGCTGAAGTCGAGCAACGGACGTATTATCAACGGATTACTTCTCCCTTTCCATATCTCTTGACGCTTGATTCCGGCAAGCCCGTCAATACCGGATCCGTTGAAAAGTCTCATCAGAATGGTCTCGACATTGTCGTCACGATGATGACCGGTGGCGACTATTCGGCGGCAGTTATCCTTCACATCGGGGAAGTGTCGTTCCGCTGAGGAAACCAGAAAATCGTATCGCATCGCCCTGCCTGCCACGTGCAGCGATTCACCTCTGCGCTTTGCCTCACCCATGACATCACCGCTGCCCACTATACATGGAATCTTCATCCTGTGGCAGAGTTCTATCACATGTTTCTCTTCAGAATCAGCTTCCGGACGCAGTTTATGGTTATAGTGGCTGACTGCAAGCCGGATAAAGCCCTCATCCTCCCGCCACCTGTTAAACAGATCCAGCAGGACGGTTGAGTCCGCTCCGCCTGACAGCGCCACCACGACGCAATCGTCTCGGCGTATCAGGTCACTTTCGAGACAACTCTTTACAAATTCACGGTATAAATCGATCTTTACTATGTTCTTTTTCATGTCTATTAAGCAAGGATGTCGATTTCTCCCCCTGCTATTGCAGGGGGGGATAAAGGGGGGTCAAGGCACACAGACAATCTTCTTAACCACCCGCCTACTGCCCGTCTCAAGCAGGATGAAATATATTCCCGATATATTATGAGTCCAGGTCAAACGATGATACCCCTTGATTATTCGCCTGTTTTCAAGCTCTTCGATCATACGACCCTGAATGTCATAAACAGCCAACCTGACAGACGAGGATTGAACAGCCTCGTATGTAATTGTGACACTTGAATTGAACGGATTGGGATTTGCTTTAAGGGAGAGTATAAATTCTTCAGGAACAGGCTTATTATCTACACTCACTTCCCAATCACTGTTGCCGGCAAAAACTATCGCCCGCGGTGTCTGTCTCCCGGGTCGCTCAGATATTGCCACAAAATCATCAATCCCGTCGCCATTGTAATCGCCAACAGCGCCTATATGGGAGCCCAACGGAAAATACTCGCCTTCGTAGTCATTTTCTGAATCGATATAGATATCAGCTTCACCATCCATCCATGCTGAACCGAAATGGATCA
>JABMRV010000053.1 GCA_013202285.1 bacterium
ACTTGAAACCCGACTTGTGATCCCGTATCAAGTACGGGATGTCGGGCCACCCGCCTTCAAAAACGGGGATAGCCCCTACGCGATATTCTCCATCCACATGACAAGGCTTAACAGCATCCAGACCTTCATCGCGCCGTTGCCAGTGGACAACGTTTGACCGACCCATTGTTCAATATTTCCCATGTTCAGGTATTGCGCAAGTTGCTCGTTTCCGCACAATCGTTTCATTACAAATTCCCGGTGCTCTCCATTTAACCAGTTCTCAAGTGGAACAGGAAAAGCCTTTTTCTTGCGGTTTATGATCTCCCCAGGGATACGATTCTTGAAGGCTTCCTTCAAAATGAATTTGGAAATATCGAGATTCTCGGCGATTTCAAGGCTGTTCTGAGTCAGCGACATGCGGCGATGTTCATCACTCTTCCAGCGCAGTTTGTAATCGAATGGCAGACCCCAGACAAATTCCACCAATCGGCTGTCACAGAACGGTACTCTCCCTTCAACGGAAGCTGCCATTGTATTTGCATCCAGTCGCATAAGCAGACCGCATAGATGTTCGGTCTCGAGAATGTAGAGATACCTGTCATAAATCGATAGATCCTTAACGCCGTTCAGTCGATCTTTCCAGACCTGTCTAATCTGCTCCTCAATCTCCTCAGTGTAGAATTCACCGTTCAGAACTGTTTGCCTGTCTGATTCAGTCAACCAGTTATACACTATCAGAAAATGTTCGAGCAGATCTTTGAATCCGCTGCGCCCGTATTGCCGCTTGAGACTCTGGCGAATAGCGCTTCGTATATCGGACGGCATCTTTCCGGGATTATCACGAAGGAGTCTAAAAGCAGAGTAGTCATGCGGGCTTCGCAGCAGAGGCGCATAGCCTCCCAAGAGTTCATCAGCTCCCTCACCTGAGAGAACAACCTTGATGTCCTTTGACAGATGCTGCGACAACACCCACAAGGGCACTTCATTCGGTGTCGAGAGCGGCGCCATCTTATGCGATATCAGTTCCTCCATCCGGAGAAAGTAATCGCCGGAATCAAGATTCAGGAGACTGTGCTGCAGACCGAGTCCCTTAACGAGCGGCATGGAATACTCGAATTCACTGAAACCGGCATCCTCAAAGCCAATCGAATATGCCTTGACCCTCTCACCATAAAGGTCGGACATCAACGTAAGAACAACAGATGAATCAATCCCGCCTGACAAAAATGCTCCAACCGGTACGTCCGCAATCAGGTGCGATTCGACCGCCTCTTTCATCAGTTCAGACAGATTCTCAACTGCTTCATTCAGTCGATCTTTATGCCATAGATGCTTTTTCTCGGATGATGGAATAAGCGGCAGTTTCCAGTAACGTGTTATCCTCGAGCCGTCAGCATCCGCTACCATATAGCAGCCTGAACGAAGCGACTTTACATCCTTGAAGATAGTCTGACCGTCGAAAGTGAGCTGATAGTTCGACAGATAGCCCGCTACACCGAGGGGATCGGGTTCGGGTGAAATCCACTGCCAGACAAAGATAGGTTTGAATTCTGAGGCGAATACCAGCTTTCCTGCCGCTTCGGAGTAATAAAGAGGTTTAATCCCCAACCGGTCTCTTGCCAGCAGGAGAACCCGCTCTTTGACGTCCCAGAATGCCAAAGCGAACATTCCCTCAAAACGTTCAAGCGCCGCGGGTCCCCACGCTGCAAGCGCATTCAGAACAACTTCTGTATCTCCCTTTGTGCGGAAAGATATTGATTCTGCTTCAAGTTCGCGCCTGAGTTGTCGGAAGTTATAAAGTTCACCGTTATAGGTGAGAATGTAGCGACCGTCGCGGCTCTCCATCGGCTGCGGACTTCCCTCCGGATCTATAACCGCCAGTCTCCTGTGACCGAAACCTATACCCGGAGCGATATAGACACCTCGACCATCGGGACCACGGTGAGCCATCAGGTCGGTTGCCCTGTCCAGCAGCTTCCGATTGGGTTTTGTATTAGATTTTGGAGCAAAAACGCCGCAGATACCGCACATCTGTTAAATCCAATGTGTTTATTTTGGGAGCGTGTTAACTAAGTTGAGCTTGTTGAAAAGTATTACAAGCTCGTG
>JABMRV010000054.1 GCA_013202285.1 bacterium
CAACATCCGGGGCTGGTTCGCACCGCAGGGCTATCAGCTTAAGATGCGTGACAATGCTATTTTCCGACTGGATGGTATGTCAGTACTTCGTGATGCAGAGATTTCTCTTTCAGAGGGCTGGCAGTTAATCTCATATTTCCCTCGTTCCCCGATAGAGGCAACGATAGCTCTGTCGGGTATAGAGAACAATCTCATCATCGCCAAGGACGGTTACGGCAATTTCTACATCCCTGACTGGGACTTCAGCAACATGGGCGACATGCGCGAGGGACAGGGCTATTATATCAACGTCGATGCAGGTGTGAACCTCGTTTACCTGTATGAGCGACCTGATGACGAGGAGGGAGCGTTCGCCGGAGTTCGTCATTCGTCCGTCTATGACGAACCCGGTCAATTACCGGTTCACGCTGTAACCGGTGTTAATATGAGTCTGCTGGTCTTGTCCGATCTCCCCCTGCATAGTAGTGAGGGAATCAACGCAAACAATCCCCCCCTACAGAGTAGGGAGGGAATTAAAGGGGGGGTCGAAATCGGCGTCTATACTGACAGCAAGCTCATCGGTTCCGGTGTTCTTCAGGACGGCGTTTGCGGCATTGCTGTCTGGGGTGATGATCTTTCAACTGACGAGACCGACGGCGCTCTCGAGGATCAATCATTCGAGATAAGGTTACTTACGGATAATGGGCTGACAACACCTGAATACACAGTTCTTGTTGGAGAGGCTATCTATCAGACTGACGGTTTCGCTGTCATTCAGTTGACAGCATCTTCTGTGATACCAGTTGAATTCGGCATCAGTTCTGCATATCCGAATCCGTTTAACTCGGTTATGCGAATCAGTTACGGCTTGGTCGAGGCTGGCGATGTGAGTTTGAACGTCTTTGATCTAACCGGTCGTCATGTCGCAGAGTTGGTGAGCGGGCATTTCAAAGCCGGGACGCATACTACAGTTTTTGATGGCATCGATCTTTCGAGTGGTGTGTATCTGCTGAGGCTTGAGTCTAACGGTGATGTCTCGCAGATGAAGGTGGCGCTGGTGAAGTGATGGGGAGCGCCGACTTCAGTCGGCGACCTTATTTGAGCCCCCCCCTGAGTCCCCCCCTGCAATAGCAGGGGGGATGTTTGAAAGCATGCTGTCTAAATAATTATAAAGACGTATAATAGAGTTCTAACGGTAATTGTTAGTCGGATATTTCTGATTCATTTTATTATTAAGGGTGGATAATGTTGAACAGTAACCTGTACAACATCATTGTTGTCATACTGATCGGCTTCGCAGCGATATGTGCCGCCCAGGAGATTCAGGTTCCGATGGATGAAGATAACAAAATCTATATCATCGATCCGGAACTCGCGGGAAAACTGGGCATGTTTTCCGACTATGACAACTTCAGGGAAGCCCGTTTGTTTCAGACCTCCGATACGTCCTGTGTACTCGAGATTTCATATCAACAAAAGGACAGGCTGCTAAGAGTACGCTTGCCGTTTTCAATAGCGGAGGTTGAAGACTTTCGGAAAATGGTGACCGAAGGAATCAGACAACAAGTACCGCGCTTAGTTCTTAACCAGGAGGGACGACTCAAACTGCTTCTTGGCACCTTCGGTTTGGCTATGAATTACGGATGGGCTGTTCCGGTATCACTTAATGTGGATGATGCAAAGACATTTGTGGCACTCTATATGTTGACAGCCAGCGCCGGCTTCTTCTTTCCGTTATCCGCAACAAGAGACATTCCCGTAACCGATGGCATTGCTACCTTGAGCCTCTATGGAGCAACACGCGGGGCTGGACATGGAATCCTTTTGAATCTCCTCTTTGCCGGAGAGGATATAACTCCTCGGAGCACAACCACATTGGGGATGTGGGGAAGCATCATAGAAGGGGTTTCCTGTTTTGCAATTGCCGGCAACTCGGACATGACCGATGGAACTGCCGCAACAATCGGCATCCTGGGAGATTACGGTCTCGGATGGGGTGTCGGAACCGCCTATTTGACAGGCATGTTCGATGATGAATCCAGTCGGGGAGTTGCCGGAACAATATTGTTGGGGACCGGTTTAGGACTCTGGACGGGGAATCAGTTGGCAATGAATCAACCCTTAACACGAGGCGACGCTTATCTGCTCCAAACGACTGGATTACTCGGTGTGTTTATTGCAGTTACCGCGACGGACATCGTCGCTATAGAAGATGGAAAAGTTTTTACGGGTGCGGCTATGATCGGATCGATGCTTGGACTTCACATCGGGAATAAACTCGTTGAGGGCAAGGACTTCACGACCGCTCAGGGGAGACTTATGAACCTGGGAATATTTGCGGGAGGTTTACTCGGATCAGGGTTCGCATACCTTGTTACCAGTGAAAACAATGACGATGCTACACCGTATATAATTTCTTATACGCTTGGCGCCACGGGCGCGTTTTACCTAATGTATAACTCTTATGCACCGCATGCTCAAATACCTGAGAAACCCTCCGCCTTAAACTTCAATATCAGACCTGAGGGATTGGCAATGCTTGCATTGAATAAGAAATTCAAATCAGCGATTCATAATCCAATTCCTTTACTCACGATCAATTACAGATTCTAAAATACCGCAATCAGGGAAACGAGAGGTTAATGGGAACTTGCTGGGTTAAATGTGAGAACAGAAATCGGTAATCTCATGTATTATATAGTTCCTGTTAAAGAAGTTCAGTATCTAATGCATATCATATTATATCGTCATTCGGGCGAAACAGACAGTCCGGGAATGTCATCTGTCCGCTGGAAGACGCCCTCGTCTTCCAGCCAAGTTGTTGTTATTTCTGGCA
>JABMRV010000055.1 GCA_013202285.1 bacterium
TCTTCCAGCCAAGTAGTTGTTATTTCTGGCAGACGGGGGCGTCTGCCAGCAGGCATGAGGTAGAAATCGCTATTCTCGGACATACTGCTGCGCGGGAATGACACAGAAGAAACTTTTTCAAGAGGCACTACTTAACCAACGTGACAGATTTGATAACTCTGTCCTTGTCATTCATTATCGTCAACAGATACTTGCCGGATACCGCTCTATACATCATATCCGGAGATGCAAAGTTGTATGCGCCGGGGTGTTCGATAAATCTTGACGTTGACCAGAGTTTCCTGCCGGATATATCATGAATCACAAACCTTACCATTCCCGATTTGGGAACATTAAACCTGATATTGAACGTGCTGTTGAAAGGATTGGGAAAGACGTTCTCCAGGGTCAGCGCTTCCGGTAGAATAATATCTTCATTGCTTTCAGGAGTTGACAGCGCTCGGCACACATCCATCTTTCCCATTCCCCATGTGTAGTTGGGAACCTCACCGGTGAAATCATCTATTCTTGCTCTGCTGAAAATTAAATGCCGCAGTTCAGCCGGATTCATCCCCGGATCAGCCTGCAATATCAACGCTGCAGAACCTGCGGCAGCCGGGCTCGACATGGATGTACCCATCATGGCAATGTAATCAGCCGGTTCTCCCTCCTCCCCACTATTTGAGATAATCAGTTGATCGAGCGGACCGTTCAGGAGATAATTATCTCCATCCCGACATGAGATCGTTCTCTGTCCCGGCGCAGTGATATTCGGTTTCTGAACACCATCGATGCGAGGTCCCCTTGATGAAAAACCGGCAATCTTACCGATGGTGTCCCTGCTCACAACGTGAAGATCTCCATGATAGTCGGTCCATTCATTACGAGCAATGTATGCGCCCACCGAGATGCAGCTATCCGCCGTCGATGGCAGCACAACAGTATATGAGGGACTGTGACGGGGAAACCGGACGTACCAGTGTTCGCTGTAACTTATCAGGTGGAAAACCTGAGCCTGATCGGAATGATTAAAGACTCGGATAAAGAACGACGTACTGTCGCGAGGCATCATATTCGCGGACAGGTATTCCCTTGCCTCAGTCCCTCTGGGGCTTGAAACCTGAGCCATCTCGTCGAATTCGACCGGATTATCCTCTCCATCATATACACTTGCCGAAAGCCTGATATGCACCGATGTATCGGGAGAATCGAACCAACTCATGATGAAACCCCAATAGACCGGATTATTGACATACTTGGTAATAACCTGGATCGGATCGGTTGAGCCGTCAGCGGGAACTTCGGTCATATAGTGTATCTTGGATGTGACCATGTTACCGGCGGACATAAATGCAGTCACACCCTCACCGACAGCCCAATCGACTGCCTGCTCGTCTGCGGATGAGCCGTCGTTAAAACCGTCGAGACCGCCATAGCTCATGGTCAGAATATCCGCCTCGCACCAGGTAGCTGCTGCTCTGACTGCACCAACAACTGCGGCGGAAGTTGCGTTAGAAGTGATGTCATCACCTATTTTCAGATAGATCGGCTCCGCTTCGTATGCCATCCCCTTCCAGCGACCGTCTGAAAGGTAACCTGAACCGAAGGCAGTACCTGCTACATGTGTGCCATGACCGGAAATATAATCGTCAACATCCTCGCTGGTGTCGGGATAATCAGCGTAATCCATTGCTTCAGCAGGTTGAGGCAGGTCGCCATGATCGAGTTCGAAGCCTGAATCGAGAATGGCAAGCCTGATCCCCTCTCCCCTGAGAGGCGGATCCTGATCCCAGACTTCCGCAGCCCTCGTCTCCATAGCACTGTTGTCATTGAGAGGCATGAGCTTCCTATAAGCCGCGGTGATCCTCTTGATATAATCATCCTTTAACAGCCGTGTTATCCCGGTGGATTTAATCCTCGCCAGCATGAAACCCGTCCGATGTGCTCCAACAGGTGGTATCCAGGTGTGATCGTACAGATCTTCAACGAGTAGCAACAGGTCGCTCCTGAGTTTTCCGTCCGGTTGATGATTAAGATGCAGGAAGACTTTCAACACCGGATCGGGATTCAGAGGCAATCCGTATGCTGACATCCTCTCCTTATTCATCTCGAACGGATCATCACGATAGGCTTCGATGAGATACAAATCTCGCACGAGAGTCGGACCCAGACGGTTGACAACCGGATCCTGAGATGCAAACAGATCCCCGCTTAACAACAGGATCAAAACAATCTGAATGGCAATCCTGGTCTTCATTTTTTCACCTATATTGTTTCTTTTGGTTCTTCGCGCATTGAATGGGTATGGCGGACATTCTTGTCCGCCAATTCACCTTAGATATATAGCCCGGTTTCCACGAAGCCGGGAATAATTTATCTTCTCGGTGAGAGTAACCCCGGTTTCGGAGAAACCGGGCTACGAACTTGTAACCCGACTTGCAAGCAAGTCGGGCCACACGAAATTGCGGGACGGGTTACGACCAAATCATTTCGCTGATACAATAAACATTTTGTCCTGATGAATTATTTGATCAACAACAGTTTCTGCTCAAAGGGAGCATGTTCACGCAGAATCAGGCGGACGAAGTATATTCCCGAAGGAAAACTCACAGCATCCCAGATTGTGTTGTATCGACCGGCTCTGGTGAAGCCGGATCCGAGAACATCAAGCTCTCTTCCGTTCAGATCGAGAATAACCAACCTGATCCAGGAATCAACCGGCAACGTATAGCCGATGCTCACCGAACCATTGAACGGATTGGGATATGCAGGAGCGAGTGAAAACTGATTCACCTGAAGATCACCGTTGAAATTGGGGACATCCTCTACATTTCCGGTGAACCAGTTATATATCTGGTTCAGAACCTCATATCGAGTTGTTCGGACGCCATGAGTACCTTCGAAGGCAAAACCGAAATGAACTGTTTTGGATCCGCTGAACTCATCTATCTGATAAATCGCTGCTACACCTATTGTATCCCTTGAGAATTCATCGTAATAGACGAGCAGACTTCTTCCGGTATATACCGGATTCATGGAGGAGGGTGATACATCCCCGTTTCCAGCGCCATCATCAGCGTTAAGATCAAGACTGACATCATCGGATAGCGGCGGATTTCCCGGCAGAGCTTCCACAGTAAAGGCATCTACAGAATTAGCCTCATGCTCCACACCGAAACTGTTTCTCAGGAACTCATGATTGGATTCGTAATCACCGATCCGGTTGCCGATAAGAAGTATATTTACACCTTCCAACAAAGCCAACTCCATTTGAACACGGTCAAGTTCACCGAGGGGAGGATCGGCATTCCCGGTAATCCATATCACCATCTCATAATCCATCATTGTATAAGCGTAAGGGGCGTAGAATTCGTCAACATTCCAGCGAGCCCAGCCGAAACCCATTTCTTCGATTGCCTCGTAATAGTAGCTTTCGATATCATCTCCGCCATCATCATCGACGATGAGAATATCGGGATAACCAATAAGGACTTCAAGAGTTTTCTCCATTTCAAGCTCACCCGGTTCTGCTGAAACTAATACTCTCAAGAAAACTGTTTGAGGAATTGCATCCGGAGAAATCTCGATTATAAAAGGATCATCTTCATTGGTAAATTCGTCGCCGGGTTCAAGATTGGGAAATTCAATTGCACCGGATAGTACATCGACCATCTCATCATCCGATATAATGGTGACTTCGAGAGATTCTGTACCTTCGGCTTCCGGGTGATTGGAGATCGTTACAGTAAAAGACACATGTTCATCGGGATCAAACCTGCCATTATCGTTATCGTCCTCGATGACCTCCCAGTCTTCAACAGTCAGAATCGGACGCATTCCAACCAACAGCGATTCGTAGGCGTTGATCCGTCCGGCGCCAAGCTGTCCACGGTATCTGTTGTTTCGGTCATCTATATCATCTGCACCGTCAAGCAGCGCTTGTGTGGCTTGATCGACGCTCATCCAATCATACGTGGCTCGAATGAGAATTGCCACAGAAGCAGCGAATGGACAAGCCATTGACGTTCCGTTCCATGTTGTGTAACGATTTCCAGGGAATGTACTGATAATCTCATGCCCGGGAGCGCTTATATCTATCCACTCACCGTAATTGGAATAACCAGCTTTACGATCATCCCTGTCTGTTGCCGCCACCGATATCACGTGATTATATCCGGCAGGATAGGTAACATCTGAACTATAATCATTTCCTGCCGCTGCGATTATTAGTACATCATGGTCGTAAGCATAATCGATCACATCCTGACCATAATCATGGTGTTCATCACTTCCCCATGATAGACTTATTACTTTAGCGTGAGATCTGGCTGCATATTCAATGCCTTGATAGCCGAATGAGATGATACCGCCAGTGCCGGCGCGGATAGCCATAATCGAGCAACTATAGCCGACGCTGGCAATACCGGTACGATTGTTGGTCACAGCAGATGCAATGCCTGCGCAGTGAGTCCCGTGTCCGTGAGTATCATTCGGATCGTTATCGCGACTATAAAAATCCCAACCGTAAAAATCGTCGATCTTACCGTTTTGATCGTCATCTCTTCCATTTCGTTCATTCTGCTGGATAACTCTGTCACCGTTCAGGTCTTCGCCGGGATTAACCCAGATATTGTCCTCCAGGTCCTCGTGATCAAGATCGACACCGCTGTCGATGATTCCGATTACAGCCGATGGATCGCCTGTTGAGATGTCATGAGCATCGTTTGCCTGGCAGAGAGTTAGTCCATACTGGGCATTCCGTCCTGGATCGTTGTGATCAAGGAATTCCCGGTCGATGTACCACGGTTGCGCATATTCGATACCGGAAAAAGTGGAAAGTTCATCACATATTGTTTTGACGGGTAGAGTTTCCGGGAAATAGAAAGTATAGATACGCGTGAGATCCGCTCCCCCTTTAATCGGCGGGTCACAGTGCGGAAAGGTTCTCTCTATTTTTTCAACGCCGATTTTATCAAAGAAAGAATCAATATGTTCAATCCCGGTGCGGTTTAATTCTGTCGATTCAGGATCAAACTTGTAATCCGCTGTCACCTTGAAGAAGGCTCTATCAGGGAAATAACTCTCATTATTACCGAGACCGTATAACGGATTTAACGCAAAGGAAAATACTGTTACAAGGAGTATTACTAACGGTTTAGACCAGTACTGCATATAAAACCTCGTGAAGTTAAGCTGCCTGTATCTGTAATTAATCACTAACACTATAAGTTACGCTTGTTTTATCGGTTTATCAACCCCTTCGCGGTTGTGATTGGATCGCATTCTCCTCCACCGGCTAACGCCGGTGGCTATTCACGGATTAATCCCTTTGGGGTTTATGCGGTAAGAACTTATCCGTAAATAGCTTACATAACGTTGCATGTTAGCAACACTTCATGTTGCGTCAGGTCTTGCCGTGACGAAGTCACGGTGTGACCTGATGTTTCCACCGGTGGGTCACATCCCGAATAAATCAGGACAAGACCCACCGGAACAAAACACGAAGAATATATTTACGGATATATTCTAAGTCAACTATTTAAGTAATGGTAAATACGTTCTTAATCTTACCCGCTCACTCTCCCGCCGGGTATCCACAGCAGTGAAGCTGACAGAATCGAAGCCAGTGCAATGATGGCAACCAATCCGAACAATACATGAAAACCGGCATAGTCAACGATAAGACCGCCAACTCCAGCAGAGAAGATGGTCAATCCAAGCGTACCGTTCATTACGCCGATGTAGAGCGGTCTTTTATCAGCATCGGCATGCTGTAAAAGATAGTTATTTCCACCGAGCATGAATCCCGTAACTGCTGCTCCGCTTGCGAAAAACGTCAATGCGAACACTATTTCAGGTATGTTGTAGAAGATAAGGAAGAAGACCGTCGCAGGAGGAATCAGAGTAAGAACAGATGCCCCTCTCAGCACTGCGCGATTATATCCACGGTCAGATAAAGTCGCCCAGATGAGGTTGAAACACATCTCTCCGGCATATCTCGACGCGAGGAAAGCTCCAATCCAGAACGGCGATAGTTCGTACTCCTTCTGAGCGAGCAGTATGTAGAAAGGAGCGCCGATATTCCACAGCATCAGCAGATGACGGGTGATGAAATATCGCAGGAATGTCGGATCCGTTCTCAGTAAGTTAAAGCTGTTGGCAAAATGACGGGAGAAGTTTACTGTCTGCCTGGATCCACCGGAGGGAATCTCTTTCAAGGTACTGAAAACAAGAACACCTACAGCGACCAGTCCGGTGACCAGGAAGAACAACAGAGCGAAGTTATTGGGATATGCAATCCTGTCGAGGATAGGATTGATGACCAGGAAACCAACCGGAATACCTACAACGCTGCCGAGGAAGATACGCCATCCGAAGAAACTACCGCGACCGTGTATGCCGTTTGCCGCAACCGCGGGAATGCTCTGTCCGACGATATCCAGAAAAGCAACTCCTGCAAGCCCTCCGGCAACCGAATATATCGTAAAGAAAATAAGAAAGAACAGTAGTAGAAACTCTCGATGACTCCCACCGAGCGTCATTGTGAGAACAGCAATAATTGCAATAGATAATACCCGAACTACCCCCATCAACCGGTACCACGGCAACCTAAATCTCATTCCGGATATGATTTTAGCGCCAATTATCTGTGGTAGAAACCAGCCCACGAGGTTAATCGAAGCACCGAGACCGATGAGCCACTTCCAGTCTGTCAGTGTTGCCATGTAAAGCGGCAGCACTGTTCCCGGTCCGAGTAAAGCCATTCCGGTTCTGAAGAATACGCCGTTGATAATCCCGCGGATATAAACCTGACGGGTATTGCTTAAATCAACAGATTCATCTGTTTCCGCTTTTTCTCTTTCAGATTCTATTTTCCCTGTTTCTACAATGTTATTTTCCATTTACTTCCTGATTAAGCAGCCCTTGCAGCAAACAGCGATTGCCATCCGGCGCGAACGGGGATATCCTCACAAACCCGCCAGCCGGACTCTCTTAATGCCTTTAGAATAGTTTCGTCATCTCTCGGATGAATCCCGAACCCGAAAAGCATCCTTAATGCATTGGGGAGTATCTTTGGAGAATTGGAGAACAATATCCTGCCACTGTCGCCGGTAATCTCCCTCCATATCGACAGCGTTTCCACAAGATTATCGAGATACTCAATAAGCCCCAGAGCAACTATGCATTCAACTGATGCAACCCTGAATGGAGGTTCAACTGCGTTAGCGATTACTCTGATACCGGCAGCAGAAATCCCCTCAAATCCCGAGGCAATGTCCAGCAGCGCCAGTTTCAGTGGCTTCTCAACAAAATTCCAAAAACACCCGTTTCCTGCTCCCATATCGACCGTCCAGCCGGACACAGGAGAAATATGCCGATTCCACAGATCCGCGGCAGTCTTCCATTCGGATAGAACCAGGGATTTGCTTATACCTGAAATGCCCCTTCTGGAGAATCTCCCTGTTCGTCTATCCCTTATCTTCTTCTGCATATAATAGTATTGATGTAAATCATCTCTGGCACTTCGGACAGAGATAACTGCTGCGCTGCGCCTGCACAATGCGTCTTATCTTCGTCCCACATCTCGAACAGGCTTCTCCAGCCTTCCTGTAAACCTTCAGAAATTCTTGAAAAGCGCCGTCTTTACCATCTGACAGACGGAAATCCCTGAAGGTTGTACCTCCTGAGTTTATCGCTGCGGATAGAACGCTCGTGATAGCATTCCTCAACCGTTCGATTTCTAAAACGGTTAAACTACAGGCAATCCTCTGAGGATCAATTCCCGCCGAGAACAACACTTCGGAGGCGTAAATATTGCCTATTCCGGCGATAATTGATTGATTCATCAGAACCTGTTTTACTGCCATCTTCCGTTTACTCAATCTTTTGGCAAGAGCCTCAGATGTGAACTCCTCATCGAGTGGATCGATACCGAGAGTCTGCCAAGGTTCGGTCCCGTCGTTTGAAATCCATATTCCGCCGAGTGTCCTGACGTCCCGGTAAAGCAGGCATCCATCTTCGAAGCGTATCTCGACGCGAATGTGAGACACTGTTTCGATCAGGTCATCCTTCCACAGAAATGTACCGGTCATACGTAGATGCGCGAACATCTTCAACGAGTCGTCAAGTTCGAAACAGATATATTTACCACGGCGATAAACACTGCTGAAGCGATGATTTATTATCGAATCAAGTCTTCCGCAGCGGATGATGCGTGGAAGTGACACATCGACGGAGACGACCTTACGACCGACGATCCGGTCAGTCAGCATTCGGCAGATCGACTCGACTTCAGGAAGTTCAGGCACTTCACAACCTTTCATTTTCATCCCCCCCCGGTTGCCGGGGGGAGGACTCAGGGGGGTACATCAAGTAAAGATTAAAGACAATAATAAAGAAACCCCCCTTCTTTTCCCCCTTGCAATAGCAGGGGGGAATGGACGCTTAACGATCCAATCTAAACTTCACCGGTATATCAAAACCAAGAAGTCCGCTGATAATCCCCCGCCAGATGGAGATAACCATTTTCACCCTCCCTTGGAGTAGCAGCCTGGCTGATATGATGCTCCCAGCCAGCAATCCTCCGATCATTAAGGTCGGAAACTCCCACCATTCAGCCCATCTCTTCACGATAACAATGTTGCTCCTGGCGCGGTGAAAAGCCTTGAACGGCGACAATTCTCCCCCTGAAGTGACGGAAATACGGTGATATGCCTTAGCATCAGGTTGAACCCACAACTGCCATCCAGCCTTCCTCAGTTTCAGGCTCAGATCGACATCCTCAGAATAGAGATAAATGGATGTGTCAAAACCACCGAGAGACTTCAATACTTCAGTCCTGGCGATGAATACACAACCGGTCAGATAGTCAGTGGTTTTAGCTTTATGCTTATCAGCATTGAACCGCCGTCGCAGGAATCTGTGACCGATTCTGCCCCGCCAGAGGGAAACCTCTCCGCCGCCATACCATATAACATCACGTCTATCGTAATAAAAGATATACGGCGCAGCGGCTCCGGCTTCAGGTTTTCTCTCAAGTAAGTCGATCAGCTTCTTAATTGCCTCACCATCCAGCGTGGCGTCGTTATTAAGAAAAAGAACATATTCGATTCCTTCCTTTATCGCCAACTCTAGCCCTTGGTTGGAGCCCTCTGCAAAACCGAGATTACGGTCGTTGACGATCATCTCAACTTCCGGAAATGCCTGACGAACAGCATCGACGGATTCGTCACTGGAGGCATTATCAACCACTATCACTTTTGTATCAGCATAGCTTGAATTGACCACCGATTCAACTGCCTCTAACAGCAGATCACGCTGGTTCCAGTTGACTATTACTGCTGCTACTGTGGGTGTGCTGTCTTTCAATTGTTCGTTATGGAGTTCACAATTATTGTCTTATTAACCAGAAAAACTTGATCTTAGTTGGCAACATTCGAGAGTTCTTTGAATTATTCACTCTAATGGTCGTCATTCTGGCGGAAGCCAGAATCCAGAAAATGCTATGTTGTTAGATAACAAACTTGTCTGGATTCCCGCCTGCGCGGGAATGACAAAGTAGCGCGGGAATGACA
>JABMRV010000056.1 GCA_013202285.1 bacterium
CTCGATAACACCCTCTTCAGGAGTGAGAACAACCCAACTGAGCCATGCCCCAGCTGGTCCGAAACCGATGGTGCGACCTTCCTCCAGATAGCCGCCACCGGCGTTGCGCTCGACCATCTGGAAACCGAATCCATCAGCTCCATTGACACCGACGTGACATGCCGTTGCGAAGCGGTTGCCCTCACCGAATCTATCCCCGTACTGGTATGTTATCATACCGGATTCTTCGAGGATAATCTGGTAGTCGGCATGGGACCCGTTGTCACGGGCATCCCACTGATAATATGTTATGATCATAATTTCTTCTTCGTCCGTCCAAGTATACATCGGACCAGCACCGTTCCGGGTACCATCCCAGTCACCGTTAGCAATGGCGAGAGTATAGTACCAGTTCTGATCTCTTGAAGGGAATGGGTATGCCGTATTAATGGATTGGGATGAATTGACGAAGGACGACCAACCGTCACTGTCGCAGTAAATCCTGTCAAAGCTCTCTTCGTAGAATGGGAAATCCCAGTTAAGATTGACGGCGCCGGTGTTCTGGTCATCACCCAAGCGGAACTCGCGCGTTTCATCCCAATCCCGGATGTCGATCCATTCGTATTCCGGGCCGTCATTTTCGAGGTTGTCGCGCCACTCATAGTCGTAATCGTCCCCATCCTGAGGTCCACCTCTTCGATCACGTCGAGGTCCGGCTTGCTCTTCGTCCTCTTCGAGATCGATATCCTCGATATCGACCTCAAAGTTAACATCCTGGTTGCCATAGTTGGTGAGCACGATCTCCGTCTCGATCATCTCGCCCGCTTCGATAACTTCAGGAATACCAACTGGTTCAACTGTTACCTCACCGGTAACAGTCAGATTAACAAGAAGCAGTGCAAGGATAGCAACCAGAACTAAGGGTGTCTTTCTGGTCTGCATATTAACCTCCTAAATTACATATGTTAAAGTAAAACAATTCTCTATTCCGCCAACAGATTGGCTTCAAAGCTGTAAATCGTTCGGTGACTCCGTTTTCTTATCTCAACCGCCCGTTCTATCATGTAATCGAGCAGTTCGGTGAACGAACGACCCATTTGTTCCCATAGATAATAAGCAAAAGATCCGGGAATATTGTTGATCTCTATCACATTTATGGAATTATTCTCATTTATCAGGAAATCGATTCGCGCCACTCCCCCTGCACCGATGACAGGCAGGGACTCCAACCCACCACTATTTAATGCAAACCAGCTTCGCAGTTCTGATCTCCTCTCCAGCCACGAGGCGTATCAGGTATATCCCCGATGCGAATGAAGAACCGTCGATCACCGCCCGGTAATAACCGGCAGCCTGCCGTCCATAAGCGAAGTTTGCAACATGACGACCGGTAAAGTCGTAGATCTCCAGGTGGGTGAAACTCGCCGCGTTCAAGCTGTAGCTGATCCTGGTCTCGGCGTTAAAGGGATTGGGATAGATCGCCTGAATGGCGAATTCCGTAGGCAGATTGTTATCTTCCTCTTCTGCGCTTTCTGATCGAAGGATAAACTGGAATCTCTCGTTGCATTCAACGATGTACTCACCAGAGAGAGCCTGTACCCACCATGTAAATCCTGCTTCGAGAGCCACGTTGAAGAAGCTGGTATCGGGAAGGACATTCATAAACGTATCGACTAACGCAACAGATATGGAGTCGAATTCTCCAGCATCGTGACGGAACCAGAGCAGGTAACTGACTTCATCCTCAGGGTCTGGATCGATGGATGGTTCCCAAGTAAAAGTCTGAACCTGTTCGATGTAGATTGCAGAGCCGTTTTCCGGTTCGACCAGATTGAATGACGACGGTTCATTGTCTTCAGCGGTTACAGTCATCCAGATTGGAAGGTGTGTTTCACCGCCGACGCCGTTATGGATGAAGACCAGTTCAGCTTCGAAGAGAGCTGCAGGCAACCCGTGAGTAAACAGCCCCAGCACAAAATCCGTACTCTCGCCTGCCGGGATACGACCGCCATCAGGATCAATCGTGAACCAGTCGTCGCGAGCTTCGAGCTGCCAGATATTCAACCGATCTTCACCTCCATCGTTCACCAGCGAGACGAGTACCCAACTGTAAATATCCAACTGGTTGGTAATGAACGCCCCCGAAGCGCGACCCTCCACATCCGGTTCCAATTCCAGGACATTCACAACATCTCCGTTTACGGGATTCATCTTGTCAATCTGCATGCTGCCGTCGGGCGGGGAGTTGTAGATATAGAGGTTGTAACCGTCAGGATCGTTGGGCCAATAAGCCAGACCGTAGACTCGTAATTCACCTTTTTCATGTGTGTAAACGTGCCTGCCTTCGATATTCATTCCGATGATGTCCCGCGAGGTTGTGGTGCAGACCCATAGCAACTCGTGGTCAGGATCCCATGCCAGGGCTGAATTGTTGTCGTTCGGACCTTCGAGGCGGTGTATGACTTGCCCTTCAGTGGTGAAGCCGTAGATGATCTCTTCACCGGATCCCCAGATCAATTCGCCGTCCCAGGCGAGATCTCTCATGCCGTACCGGGAGTCACCCGGTTGGTTGAACGAGCCTATCCGCTCCTTGTCACGGTTGAGGACGTAGATCGTGTTGGAACTGTCGTTGTTGTTCCAGTTGTTGGCGCCAGAGACGTAGAAATTCTCACCATCGAAGATAACGCCTTCCAATCGACTGTCCTGCAAATTCTGACCGAGTGGATAGCTGCTGCGGAGTTCCCAGGGTTCGGCGTTGGCTTCACCCAACAACCTCCGCTCCACCTCATAGATCAGATCACCGTTGCCGTCGTTGGAGACTGTGAATTCAACCGTTTCCTCGCTGTTTGTGGGAATCTCGATTACGATGCCCTCGCGAACATCGTTTGAGGGATTACATTCGGCGTGGAGCAGCGCCATCGAGCCATTGACGATTTCGCCGTCCCGGACCTCGATCTCTTCGATCATGAAGGGCAAATAGTTGGTAACAGTGCAGGTCAGATCGAATCCCCCGACCGGTATGTCGGTCATCTCAAAGTTTCCCTCGTCATCGGTGATTCGCATGAAATCGAACTGCTCAATAACTACATGTGCGTCGGGAACCGGTTCATTGTTCGCGGCATTGGTGATGGTTCCTTCGATACCGCCGACGGGTGAATCAACGGACATCATCAATGGGATCTCTATCGCCGGTTGATCGGGGTCGTCGAAGCCGATATTCAGCCTTGCGTAGTAGAAGCCCGCTTCGATGTCTTCAGCGTTAAACGTGATCAGAACGGCTGCATCCTCGCCGCCGGCAATCACTCCTGAAAGCGGATCTACTGCCACCCAGGTGATCCAGGCGCTCTCTGGTCCGAATGCAACCACTTGTTCCGCCTGAAGGTACTCGAAATCGTCTCTCATAATGGTGAAGCCGAGATCGCGATCCTGGTTCTGGAAACCGATCATGATGTCTTCATTGTCGTACATTCCAATAGCGGCGTACTGGAATTTAATCAATCCGCTGGCAAATATGACTATCTGGAACGTCCAGAGGTCGTTTTCCACTTGGGCATCCTGGAAGTGTGGAACATCCTGCCAGGTGCATACCGCCATTCCTCCGTCGGACCAGAAGTAGATATGTCCATGATCCTCGCCCTGAGGATTCAGATCCTGATAGGCGACACAGAGGAGATTGGGTGGCGGTGTAGGTGTGGCGCCGCCATCGGAGTAATCGGTAGGCAGGTCTTCCTGCCATTGACCAGACGGGTAGAAGTACACGATGGTTCCCGGATCTTCGCCGAGAACTGCCATTCCGTTGGGGAAGATGGCAATCTGCTCGAATTCGTTACCGTAATATTCAAGCTGGAAACCGAATTCACCGATACCGGTAAGCGTGTCATCTGCCATGTCTTCGAAATCGACCACTTCCTCGAAATCGGAGATGTCAATCCAATCATAAGCCGGGCAGTCGTCCTCTTCGTCATTGCGCCACTCGTAACCGGCGTCGTCGGGACCTCCTCGCTCGTCGCGGTATGGTCCGCCTCTCAGGTTGTCATCGTTCTGAAACTGCGGCAGGAGCCTGAGATTGAAGCCCATTTCCTCTTCGCCGTGATTGGTGAGGGTCAGTTCGGTTTCGTGGGTTTCACCGCTTTGCGAGAAGATGGCAATTCCGAACGGATCGACGGTAACTTCACTGATCGATGAATGCGGGACTGTTACGATGAGGAGCAGGATAGTTATCCATGAAATAACTCTTAACTTACGCATAGTATTTCCTCTTGTAGATTTGATGAGACCAAGGCAGCTTTTATGGGATTATCTCGTAGAGAGCAGTATCATGCGAAAGATACTCATATTGCCATAAAAAGTCAAGGATGGAGTTTGAAGGGATTGATTGTCTTGTAGGTGAAGAAGGATTGCGGGGGCTATTCATGACGTCACTTTGTATTGCCCGTGTTTCATTAAGTAGTTTTTGTTGATAAAGTTCCTTCTGTGTCATTCCCGCGCAGGTGGGAATCCAGATATGTCATTGTTATTACTTGGATTCCGGCTTTCGCCGGAATGACGATATAATTTAATATGCATTAGATCCTGAACTTCTTCAACAGGAACTAATTATAAGCAGTCGTTGAGGACTGCGCGACTACCTCAACTCAAGGTACGTTCCACCTGAGTACAACGCCTTCTTCAACATAGACCTTGTAACCACTGCCCCTCCTCAGTTGCGGCATATTGTTATAATCCCAAACGGGTGCGTAAAAGCGTCCCCTGCCGTCCTTGCCGATTAGCAGCACCTGCTCGATGTTGCCGAATGCAACCGGAGCTTCAACCTCCTCCTCCGGGAAGTAGGCGACGAAGTTCCAACCATTCTCCAGGGGGATCGGTGCATCGGGATCGACCGGCTCACCAAAGATGTTCAATGTATCGCCTTCTGCCATCTTGACGAGATAAGCTTCGCGATAGTTCCAGAAAGGGATGTTGTTGTAGTTGAACTCAGGAAGATAGAAGCGGCCTGCGCCGTCTTTGACCATGTTTAATGACCCCTCTTCGGTCAGTTCGGCGAAGAGGGTGGGGATGTCGCGCTCTTCGGGATCGACCGGCGAGGAGATGAGGTTCCAGCCGGGGTTAAGATTTAATTCAATGGAAGGTGAAACGGATTCAGCTCTTAATCGAATATGGAAAACATCCTCATCGGGATCATTTGATAGGATTACCAATGTAGCTTCGAATTCGCCAGGGTCATCAGGTGCGCTTAAGGTAACGACGATTTCCTCACTCTCATCCGGTCTCAACAGCAGTTGAGAGGGTTCACCGACGAAGCATTCGAGCTCGCAGAAGATTCCATCGATTTCAAGATCCCTCATCCCGTTGTTGGAAATCTCGATAATAATTTCGTAAGAATTGCCGGCGAGCAGGTTTTCGTATGCCAGGTTCCAGTTTAGCTCATCAGGATATCCGAAGTCCTCTTCCCATACTATAACTATATCAGGTACGCCGCCAATCTCCCAAAAAATCGAAACGACAACGTTTCCATTATCAGGATCATTGTTATGTATATGCAGTTCGGCTTCGTAAGACCCAGGATCTAGATCCCAAACGTTAATGGTGCAATCAACATCCATCTCATCGTCCGGTTGAAGTTGACCCTCATTCGGATCGATGCTTACCCAGCCTTCAGCCTGAACGAGGTAAACTGTTTCGATCCTGAAATCGAGCCGGGCATTACCTTCATTTGAGATATTGATAGCGTATACTGCAATATCCCAACAAAATAAATCTGTTACAATTCTCAGCGGTTCGACAGAGATACGCGGCTGACTTTGAAGAGTCCCAACCTGAATAAGAAGCACCACCAGCGCACCGGTGATTATTGACAGCTTTTTCATCGTAGTACCCCCACTTTACTTGTTTTATGGAAATTATCGGCGGTCATGGTACTCGTCGAAGTGGATAATTATTGACTGTGTTACAGAATATAATGCTATATTCATATATTCCTGTGATATATATCACTATTTGGAACTTTTTTGAGATAAGGAAGAGACGTGTCTTACCGCTCCGCCGACAAGAATGTCGGCGCTCCCCCTCTCAACAATCTAACAATCAAACAATTAAGCAGTTTATTAGCGGAGATAGGCTATCTTCTGAATAGATAAACGCCCGTTAAAGATCATCTTCAGAAAATAGATGCCGTTGGTCAGACCACTCTCATCCGCATTTAACGAGAGAGTGTGTCTGCCGGATGCGAATTCAGCATCCGTTAATCGCAGTATTTCACGACCTGTAAGGTCATGTACTGTAATTGCGATATTGCCGGGCTGGTCGATCCGGAAGGGAATTTCAAGGCGGGAGTTGAACGGATTGGGATATGCAGGCTCAAGTGTGAAGCTGCTGTGAACGTTAACCTGTTCACGCTCGATTTTGTTATAAATCTGAATATCACTGTCCTGTGACTGCAGGATTTCAAGATCCTGACGCTGCACCCAGGCTGCCACGAAGAGATCCTCTCTGTCGTTATCATGCCAGCCAATATCCCAGGGAGATTCACATTGATATGACCAGTCGAAATCGCTGACAATACTGAACCTCACGCCGTTGCCGTCAGGGTACAGGTCGAGGACGTTGCCGGTGAATCGCCTTTGACCGCTTTGGGCGTCATATTCAACTTCCCGTTCGCACAGGGCAAGGAACAGTGTCAGGTTAGCGAGGTTTTGCTCGGATCTGATAACGATAGACGTCAGCAGTGTGTTATCATCAACTTCGGCGACTATTTCGATCCGAAGGGGGCTGTCCTCACCAAGTCGCTCACTCACATAGTCTGTAACCTCGTCACCCAGCGAGTTGCTGTACCTGATGCGGTATCCGTCGAAAAAGAATGACGGCACGCCCATGAACTGATCGTAATCCATCCATGTTATGCGGGTAACGATATCATCGTCTTCCGGCAGGTGTCGTTCGTAGTTTTCCCAGTACCATGGATCGCTGTTGCCGGGCCACCAGGTGTGATACTGGATGAATACGTAGTCCTCGGGTTCGAAGGAATCCTCAAGTGCGTCCTGAGCCAGGGGAATGTAGCGCGGGCAGAGTGGACAGTAAGAGTTGGTGAATATCTCCGCCAGGAGTCGGCGTTCGAATGCAGCGGCGTCGATGTTCAAAATCATTACAAGCAAGACAGGTAGAACGAGAAGTAATATCAGGGTTCTAAATCTAAGAGAATTCATGTTTCTGCAGAGCATTACTCATCTCCTCATGTTGAATCTGGTAACGGTGTATGAAATAATAACGGTTCAGCAACAACTTACAGGAAGCATATTACCAATATATGTATATGAGATTTCAATGTCAAGCACTCTTTTTCAGAACCAATGTAACGATCTCAGGCGCGGCGCCAATTCTGACCGGAGGTCCCCATGTTCCCACTCCGCTCGAAAGATAAAAGTACATTCGGTCAACCTTTGTTAAGCCTGTTTTGACTCCATAGACGGCTTCTGCAATATACTTGACGGGCCAGAGCTGTCCCTCATGCACGTGACCGCTGAGCATCAGATCGACTCCGGCTTCCGCAGCTTCCTTGATACGAGACGGTGTGTGGTGGATGAGGATAACGGGCAATTGGTTCTCTTCAGGCACAAGTTCAGAGATGTGAATCTGTTTGACCTTAAACTGCCTCCCGCCCGTCTGATCGTCAAGCCCTATCAGCATCACGCTGTTATCGATAATAAAGCTCTCATTTCTCAGCGGTTTTATTCCCGCCTCCTTCATGATTTCCTCGAAACCCAGGACGCCTCCGTAAAACTCGTGATTACCGGTGACTGCGAAGACGCCGTCACCGGCTTCAAAGCCGGATAAAGCCTGCGCTACCCATGGGATGTTCTCGAAAGATTCATCGAGCAGGTCTCCGGCTATCAGGATCACGTCCGGAGACAGGTCGTTCACCTGTTCGACGATCCTACGCAGTCGTTTCTCACCGACTATCACCCCGAGATGGACGTCGGAGAGCATGACGATTCTGTACTCATTATGGTCGGCAGGGAGACTTTCAAGTTCGATTTCATATTCGGGGGTCAACGGATAGAGTGAGCGGATATGTCCGCCCGTCAACAGCATCACTATCAGTACAAGCGATGCGGTAAACAGCATCCTCCCCGCAAGCAGACGGTTTGAAATAATCCAGTCCGGCAGCCAGCCTGTCAGGAGGTCTGTGAACCTGACAATATCGACCATTAAGGCGATCATCACACCGTATGTAAGCAGCGCCAGCCAGAAAGATCCGATCCAGATGAAGAAGTTGCCTGCTGCATTGCCGACACCCAGGATTCGACCCAACGGATATGACAGTACACCACAGAGGATAACTATACGCAGTACCCAGATCCAGCCTTCAACAGGCGCGGCGGACTGCATGGCGCGCTTGTAAAGGTAAAAGTTGATGCTGATATAGACCAGCAGCACGATGGTGATGAAGATGATAAATGTTTTGATATTGGTCATTCCAGTTTATTGTTTATCCTTACAACCGGTTAGTACCGCAAATCGTCGTTACGGTAAGGCAGAAATTGCTATTCTTGGACAGTCCGTAAAGCCGGAATCCACGTAATAACAATGACATATCTGGATTCCCGCCTGCGCGGGAATGACA
>JABMRV010000057.1 GCA_013202285.1 bacterium
GCATCTCAAAATCAGCCACGACCTGTACGAGAGCGTTCGCTATCGGTCGATCGTCCTCTGCCGGGTCGGTTACAGTCCCAAAGAGATGTCCGACGCCCTCGACGACGATCATGGTAACCGGTATGTCGAGACGCTGTATATTGGAAGCGTTGGCTTCAAAGCTAACGGTTCGCTCGTACTCGCCGAGTTCAAGCTCTCCGGCGGAAGCGGTGAAAGTTACAACAAGCTCATCTCCGACTGCAATCTCACCTCCTTCGCAATCGATCTCAAGCCAATCAGGTTCATCGTCGGAGTCAGTAATTGTGAATTCCAACGCGTGCCATTCATCGTCAACTTCGGCGATGTTGGCGATGATAAGCTCAACCTCAGACGACCGCCCCTGGGGCACGGGTCCGAATGCGATAAAGTCCGCTGACAGATCTGCCACGCCACCATAAACCGCGGCGTCAGATTCGACCCAACGGGGGTCTGCATTATCTTCGCCACCACCGCTTCCCAATCGACCGTTATAACCGTTATCGGTAAGGTCATGGAGCACCTGCCCTTCCGCTTCGTCAAAGCGGTAGTAAGCGACGAGCCCTTCCATATTATTGCTGATCAGGCAGTTCATAGTGGCATTGATCTCCTCCTCGGAGCGGATGAAATTCCAGATACGCATTTCATCCAAACTTCCCCTTAACGCTTGGTTAGGATCAAAATTACCTCCGACAACATCTTGATCCTGCCCCAGGACAAGCCCGTTGTTGGCAATGGAAAAAGCGCCATCTGGCAGATTCCCGTTGTCAACCTCCTCGCCGTTGAAATATACAGTCCATTGACCGTTGTTATTCCTTGTCAGGGCAACGTGGAACCACTCCTCTAAAGGGAATTCCGGACCTTCTGCGGGTGCCTGTCCTTTTAAATGCGGTCTGAATCCTTCAATAAAAGCAAAGAAATGCAGGTATTCGTTATTTCCTGCATCATTTATTGCTCCCGAGATGATGGATGCCGCCGCATCTTCACGGATGATATAGACCCAGTATTCAACCGTGCAGTTGGACAAGCCGTTTATTGCCTCGTGATCGAGACTGACATAGTCGTTATTGCCGTCAAATTCAAGTGCATATCCGGCATGCAAAGAATCCGGCAGAGCAAGGAGTAAAAACATGGCTACGAAGATAGAAACTGCGATTTTCATTACGACCTCCTTTGGTTTTATTGGAAGCTCAGAGGAGAAATTTTATGTTCGAGTTTATGTGTTGATTACTACTTTATCAAAACAATTCTCTGAGTATGACACTGTTCTCCTGAGGCTAATCTGACGAGATATATCCCGCTGGACAGGTCTTGTGCATTCAAGACCGTTTGGTAGTAACCCACCGATTGCCTTTCGTTCACAAGATTTGCAACCTCTCTTCCTGCAAGATCGTATAGCCTCAGTGTTATAAATCCACCCCTGTTGAGAGAGTAACTGATGCGGATGGTGGAGTTGAATGGATTCGGATAAGCAGAACTGATCCCGAATTTAACAGGTACAGCCGAAGATGCGGTCAACTGAACAACGGCGAAACCGTCCGTAGTGTAAACCGTCTCACCGGCAAGAACCGTGTATTCAGGAGTTGTCAGCCCATTATCCGTGAGTAACCTGATCTCAAGCGATTGACCCTCAAGAGCGCCGTCGATCTCGTTCGTCAATGGATCGTCACCCCAGATGGCTATACCGCAGACGCCGTTTTGAAGAACGCCGCTGCCGACTAACTTGCCGTCAGTATAGACACCAATTTCAGCAGGTAACGATTGATCAGCCAACACAAGCAGACTCATATTAACACCGGTTACAACGTGAACAGGCAACTGACCCGGATCGTCGTAAACTGAAAAATGAGGAACGGATGCAAACGCGCCCTCGTCATCCGGTCGCTCATACCGGTAGATTAGATTCACAAATGCATCGACATTTACATAGTACCCCTGCCCCTCACGCATGTCACCCATGTTGCTGAAGTCCCAGTCGGGGATGTAGAAGTTACCGTGTCCGTCCTTGGCGATGATGAGATTGTTCTCTATCCCAGACAAAGCTATCGTTGTCTCAATCGGGAAGCGGGGATAGTAGGAAATCAAATGCCAACCCTCAGTGAGTTCAATAGGATCATCACTGAGAACCAATATTCCCGAAAGACGGAAGATTGCTTCACTCCGCATCTTGAGTTGGTAACCCTGTGGAGCAAACCAGCCTAGTATATTGTTGTAGTCGTACTCCGGGATGTAGAACTGGCCCGCACCGTTCTTCATCATGATCAGCAGATCTTCTTCAACCAGCGGCGACATCAGTTCCCGGATGTCGTCGTTGTCATAGGGCTCAAAATTGAGTGAAACCGTGTTCCAGCCTATATTTAGGTTAAGCTCACGAAACCATGGTATTCTGCCTTCCTGAACGTCCAGTCTTACCGGTAGGTGAGTATAACCGCCTCTGCCGTCGTGAATAAATACTAACTCTCCCTCAAAACGGTTGTCGGGTGGTAAATCGGTCGAGTTGAGATAGAGGTCGAATGCCTGATCACCACCTGCTTCGATCTCACCGGCTTCGGGGTCGATCTGGAACCACTCGCGCCGTTCAGACAACTGCCATACTCCAAGACGATCAGGGGTCTGAACGATCCCCATCAGTACCCAGTTAAAGATGTCGAACTGGTTGGTGATGTGAATACCTCCAGGTCTGCTGCCGGCCGCCTCCATCTCCGCAACAAGAATAGCTTCGCCGTTGTCAAGATTTATCTTGTAAACTGCGATGTCAATCTCATCGGTGCGCGAGAACACATAGAGGTTATGACCGTCCGGATCGTAAAGCCAATAAGCCAGACCATAAATGCGCAGATCATCAGGACGGTTGAGAGTCTGAACGAGGTTGCCCTCGCGGTTGGTGGCGAAGATATTGGAAGTTATATCAGCCGACCAGAACCAATCGTTTTCCGGATCCCAGGTCAACGAACGGTACGATTGCGCTTCACCCTCAAGCGTTTCCACATGATCACCGTAAAGGCTGTAACCATAGAGTACGTTATCGTCCGCCCCCCAGATCAGTTCACCGTCATAAGTCAGATCGCGCATCCCGTAACGGGACTCGTGCACCTGCTCAAACTCGCCGGTCTGCTCGCCTTCATTGTCAAAGACGTAGATCATGTTAGGGTTGCCACCGTTGTTGCCGCCGGACACGTAGAAATGGTCTTCGGCGAAGGTGACACCGTTAATCATGTCATCTTCAACCATCTGTTCGGTGTTGTACATCGAGCGCAGTTGCCATGGCTCGGCATTTGCCTCACCGAGCAGGCGACGTTCGATCTGGTAAGTCAAGGGTCCGTTTCCGCCGTTATGAACGTCGAAGTTAATTGTTTCCTCCATGTCGGGTTCCAAAAACCATGTGATGTTTTCCTCACTGGGTAAGCACACGGAGTGAAGCAGGGCAATGTCAAGTTCGTATTCACCGGCTTCTTCAAGTGAAATTTCATGAGTAAGAGGTAGAAAATCACTGGCGATAAAAGTAAGTTCATAGTCTCCAAGCGGAAGATTTTCAATGGAGTAGTTACCCTCATCGTCGGAGAAGCGTGAAATGACAGGGGGATCAAGATCGATGCTGGCGCCACTTATAAGATCGTGATATGCTGCACAGCTTATAACTCCGACGATATCCGCTACGTCATTATCTACAGACATGATTACCGAGACTTCGATGAGCGATTCGGATAAATCATCGCGCTCCTCCTCTACCTCGACGAGTTCAACGAGAATCTGCATCCTGTAAATCCCGGCTTCAAGTTCCGTCGAGTTAAACAGGAGTTCAAACGTCTCCTCGCTGTCGTTTGCAATCACACCCGAATTCGGTTCAGCCAGGAGCCACCTCGGTTCTTCGATACCGTCGTCGATCACTACCCAGCCCCACTCCTGGTTATCTGCCGAGCTGTAAATGGAATACCAGATGTTTTCACTGTCGTGGGTGATGCCGTAAGTACCGCCAGGCGTTCGGAATTCCCTCTCCTGGACGACTTGGACTTCCTCATTCTCCAAGTCGAGGTTAAGCTGCATAAGCCAGCCCAATTCGGATATCACCCACATATGCCCTGTGTCATGTTCCGGCACCCAGGTTATGGCATAACAAGCGGATGCCCGGATGTTCCCGCAACTGATAGTGGTTAAAACCTCGCCTTCGTCGGTCATCCTGCGCAGGTTTGCATCTCCTCCATAGGGATACGTCCAGAGGTTATTTCCGTCCCATGCCACACCGCAGGGAATATAACCAAGGTTGATAGTGGTTATCTGATTACCTTCGCGGTCGAGATTGATAAGTCTGTTCTGAGCATCGGTTGAGATCCATAAGGTTTCACCGTCCCAAGCTGCCGCCCAGGGTGTGAAATTGGTTCTAAAATTACCAACAAACTCTTCCTCTTCGATATTCCAGAAGTAAACCTGGCTGTTGTCCCAATCGACGATGCACATTTCCTCTCCTACCCAAGCCATACCGCACCATCCACGGTTGCGCTGACTATAGAAAGCCACTCTATCGCCGAAGTCGTCGCGCCTCGGACCGGGCGGGTGTCGCTCTTCATCCTCCGGAGTGGCAAATCTGATCCTGAAGGAGACATCTATACCTCCATCATTACCAAGCGTCATTTCCACAGTTTCTTCTGCATCGACTTCCAAGGCGACTGCAACACCATACGGTGAGAGTGTTACATCGGCTTGTGCCGGATGAGAGTATAATACAATTAAAATCAATGTGATGAAGATGAGAAAAGAATTGTTTTTCAGCATTTTGGGCTCCCTGGTCAAGTGATGTTGTCGAGAAGAACTGAATGCTCTACGAGGTTTTAAAATGTGTGAAGTTTTTTGAGTTTAATCTAATTGTAATTATATGTCAACCTTTCTTATTCACTACCTCACGGTCAGTTAAGTTTGAGATATGTTGAATCAGAAGCGGTGATAGTTCGAACGGTGGTTTTGGGGGGTTGGATCAGGGAATAGCAGCGGTATTAGTAAAAGTTCACCAACCCTTCTTCTTCATTACCTTTGCTGCACTGTCTTCCATCCGTTTTTCAAACAACGCTGCTTTACTCTTCTGTGCTTCCATTACCAAATCTATCAACGTATTGATATCGGCAGGTTTTTCGAGGAATTCAATTGCGCCAAGCTTAAGTGCTTCTACACTTTTCTGTACAGTCGCTCTTCCTGTCAGCAACACAACCTGAGAATCGGGACTTTCCAGAAGTATTAACTTCAACGTCTCAATTCCATCCATACCGGGCATTGCCATATCAAGTATAATCGCATCATAGTATTTTCCTTTTACCCGATTGATCCCTTTAATTCCACTCTCAGCAGTATCAACCTCGAGTCCGCGAGCTTCCATACGTTCCGCAAGAACTTCAGTGAAATCAACCTCGTCATCTATTAAGAGCACTCTCGAAGGCATTTGTTAATCTCCTCGGTTTTATCTAATTTTCAAATGGGATAGAAATTTCAATCACGGTTCGGTCAGGATCATTGAAGATTTTCACCGTATCGCTTATACGCTTCAGCAGTAAATTGTAGTATTCGACATCAAAACCATCGTTTCCGAAATCTCTTGAAACACATTCAACCGATAGGGTTGCGTGCGATTCCCTTGAGTCAATTGAGACGGTGATTGTTTCGTCGGGATTTGAGACGGCTAATACCCGCCTGATGTATAAGTAAAGCGCTTGCTGCACAAGAAAAGGACTGTTCATTATAGTAATCGGTTCGTTTGAAAACCGTGTTTTGAGATCGACTTTTTTCATATCTGCAAAACGCTGACAGAGATCGGTCAGATTTTCCACCAAACGGTTTATCTCAAACTCACAAACGGGATCATCGACACCGTGAGCGAATGTATTAAGCCGTTTGATAATATCGACACCGCGCTGGGTCTGATTTGATACTCTATCGGCGAAACGCTGCAACCGTTCGTTCGGTATCGGTTGACCACTCTCAACCCCGTTCAGAAGATCATCAAGTAATCCGGCTGTCTGATCTATAATTGAAATAACATTGTTTAATTCATGCGAAACAGATGCTGTTATGGCACCGAAGAATGCCAGACCATTTTCACGCAACATCTGCTCCTGGTTGAGATCGTCATTGAGCATTTACACTCCGTATGGCTTCTTTCATCTTTGCGATCAGGTCTTCAAGATCGATCGGTTTTTCGAGGTAATCAAATGCTCCTTCAGGCTTCTCATCATGCTCCTCACCAAGGGAACCGTGACCGGTGATCAGCAGAACCGGAAGCCGTGGATGTTCCTTTTCTATGATCTTCATCACTTCAGTGCCCGACATCACCGGCATCTTCAGGTCGAGAACAACAACATCATAAGTGTTTTTGCGCATCATCTCAACAGCATCGGAACCGTTGAGAGCAAAGTCGGCTTCCATACCGCGATACTCAAGTCGCTCAACCAGAGTTGTAACCAACTCCTCCTCGTCATCAATAAACAAAATCTTATATTTATCCATAAATCCTCCTAATACTCCTTTTTCTTAATCGGTAGTGTCACTATGAAGCGGGTTCCTTCTCCGATCACACTTTCGACTTCGATCTCCCCCCCTAACTTGTGGACGATATCATTGGTTATTGATAACCCAAGACCAGTACCAAACTCACCTCTGGTTGAATAAAACGGCTCGAAAATGTGCTCAAGATTCTCCTCGGGAATACCGGAGCCATTATCGGATATAAAGATACTAACTATGTCGCCTTCACGCTTGGCGGCTGAGACATCGATTTTCCCACCATCCTCAACTGCTTTGAACGCATTATTCAGTATGTTGAGAAATATCTGCTGCAGTTGACCCCGATCACTTTCAATCGCGGGAAAATCAGCGGGGAAATTACATTTAATGTCAATGTTTCGATGAAGGGCTTCTTTTCCGAGAAAGCCCGCTACTTCACTCATAAGATGATCCAGATCGATAAGCTCCTTCCCAACGTCCATGCGCTTGGCGAAGCCTAACAATCTATGAGTAACAGCGCTGCACCTATCAACCGATTTATGAATAGAGTTGACGAGTTCAATCGTCTTTCCCTTACGCGGGTAATCCTCGCTGAATTCAGCAATGTCCTTTAGAAGTCCCGCCTTCTCATTGATTATGGCGAGTGGGTTGTTTATCTCGTGTGCCACACTCGCTGCCATCCGACCGATTGTAGCCATTTTGTTGGTGTATTCTATGTTATGAAAAGCCTTGGCGCGCAGCTGATCTGCCTCACGAAAACGTTTTACCAGATAGGTCGCTCGCCAGTACACGAAGAGCAATATCAGGATCACGCAGAACAGTAGAAACCACAGCAGGTCAGATCGACGCGAAATCCAATGTCCGAAAGGACTTTCATGCTGTTTCAGTGCAATAAGTATGAAAGGAGTATTCTTAATATGGGCATATCCGAAAGTTATCCATTCTCCATTCTTCTTGAACTCCTCTATTACTTCAAGGTTACGAACTGGAAAAGACACCTCGAAGTTCATCTTATCCAGAACACCACCGCTGAATGCGGATGAAGTCTGTAGTATTCCATCTTTATTGATAATGAACACATCCGTTGAACGACTTAGATGTTGTGAAAAAATCTGCTCCTTAAAAAGATCCATATCAATGGTTGCTCTCAAAACATAAAACTCACCATTTTGCTTCTCATCCTTGACAGCTATGACAAAATGAGGGAAATTCCTATACCCCATGAAAACATCGCTGACAAATACCCCGCGCAGGTTGACTTCATGGAACCAGGATTGATCCTTGTAATTCCTGCCTTTCAGATTGTAGGGACCACTGTAAAACAACTGCGCACCGTCAGAATCGATGAGACCGAGATCGATGAATCCACCGAACGAACTCTTCAGGTTGCGAAAGGTCGATGATAGACTTGCCTCACTGTTCAATCCTTCGAAGTACTGTTCATTAACGATCAGGGTAAGCGCAGACCGTCGTTCCTCGACCATTAGCTCCAGCATGTTTTTTGTACTGGATATAATCCGGGAGATTCCATACCGGTTTTCCGCACTGAAAGCCTTCTGGTCGAGATGGTAGGTAACCACGGTCATTATCATCAGCGGCGTCAGCGCTAAAAGCAATGAAAACAGTATGGAAAAACGCTTGAAACGCCGGTATGATCGAACAATGTTGAAGGTCTGCGGCTGCTGGATGTGTTCGGTTTTTTTCCTGCCCAGAGATGGCATACTGTCACACTTTATATGAGTTTATTAATGTTACAAAAATCTGATCGATTATTGTTCCTCATCATCCTGCTGCTTCCTTTTCAATTCCTCTTTCATCTCATTTATTTTCTTATACGCCTCTTTCATCGTGTCGGTGAGGACATCAATATCGACCGGTTTATGAAGATAAGCAAACGCACCCAGCTCCTCAGCCAGAGCCTGCTCACGTTCCGAACCGTGTCCGGTCAGAATGATAACTTCAATATTGGGATGCTCCCGTTTTACTCTCTTCAGCACTTCCAACCCATCGATACCGGGCATCTTGAGATCCAGAACCATAACTTCAGGTTCGTCCTGCTTAACGGATTCGAGCGCCTGCTCGCCGTCATACACGATTGAAGATCCAAGATTGCGCGCTTCCAGTCGTTCGGACAATGTATGAACAAATTCCTTCTCATCATCCACTAACAGTATCTTTGAGGGCATTGATAGTTTCTCAGATGGTATAATGGGAGGTGGTGTGAATTTCGGACCTATTCGAGTACGGATTTCCCTGACGCCATTTACACTCGAAGCGATCTGTTTCAGTTTCTTCCTATACTGCTCCAACCGGAGGACATATTTATTGATCTTTATGGTGATGAGACCATCAATTGCTGTAACTTCCTCATCAAGTCCGGCTTCCACGAGCGAGAGGTTAACCGCAGTAGCTAACTTGAAATCTTCGGCAGCCTTTTGGGATTCCGGAGTCGTCATCACTGCGTCTTTCCCAGCGTTTTCACAAATAATATCGACTGCTTCAGCAACGGATGTATCCTGCATGGGAATAATAATATCAAACAAGCTCTCATCGTAAGGTGATTTTTCATACAGGAACTTAGTCCATGCACCCAGTTCCATATCATCCTTGCGAATGATTTTCTGCGCTTCTTTTTCCGACTTGTTTTCAACACTCATCAAACGGCTAACGCGATAGTTGAAATTGGCGATAACACACACCCGCATTACGTATGTCACGGTTCGTGGTATGAGAAGTCCTGCAAAGTCGTGCAGCAGTTGATTGTCTTGTGTAACAAGTTCGGCGAGTACTACTTTAAGATATGCAATATTCTTCTCTCGCTCTCTGGTTATTTTGTTCATAAGGGGAATACGACCAGCCATAGTGCTAATGAGCTTTTCAGCGGATACTCCATATCGCCGTAATACCTCGGTGAATAGTTTCTCATCCAGACGGTTGAGATTCAGTCTTTCAGCAACTTGCTGGACAATCTCATCACCACCACAGTATGATCCGCTGAATACCGTGACGACAGCCATTTTCGTTTCCTTTATATGTTGATGTAAGTCGAATTTTCAAGGTTAATATATATATACTGTGAACCTTATGCAAGTTAGCGTTATCGTTACTTAGGTAATAACTGTTCAAATCAACCATAGCATTCTTGAGCGGCACTGTATAGGATGTTTGAGTTCAAGCGGAGTAAGGTGGCATCTGATTTGTTCAATCTCCGGAGTATAGGTTTGCTTGACTTGACTGCCTGCCTGTTATCGACTATCTTCTAACGGTAATTTACGTTAGTTCACTTTTACTGTATTGTGGCAGACAAACTTAATTCGATAAACGAAAACTCCGGCAAGAACAGACTCTTTTCCAGGCTGGTTGCCGGTTTATTCCCGTTCACAAGGTGGTTTGAGCATTATTCCAAAGCAACCTTCAGGGCGGATTTTATTTCGGGACTGACAGTTGCATTAGTCTTGATTCCACAATCGATGGCTTATGCGCAGTTAGCTGGTTTACCTTCGTATTACGGGCTTTACGCAGCCTTCCTACCGCCGATTGTCGCCGCTATGTTCGGGTCGAGCCACCAGTTGGCGACCGGACCGGTTGCCGTCGTATCGTTAATGACCGCTACCGCATTAGAACCCCTCGCTACTTCCGGAAGTGAAGCCTATATAGCGTATGCAATACTCCTCGCCCTTTCTGTTGGCGTGTTCCAGTTCCTTCTTGGTATCCTGAGACTGGGCTTGGTGGTGAACTTCCTGTCACATCCGGTAGTCAACGGCTTTACAAATGCAGCGGCTCTGATAATCGCCACCTCGCAGCTTTCCAAGCTGTTCGGCGTCGATGTGGATAAGGCAGTACACCACTATGAAACAGTTATCAACGTTATTAAAGCCGCGCTTGAATCTACTCACTTGCCAACACTATTGCTTGCAGCACTGGCGTTCGCCATTATGTACGGTTTGAAGAAGCTGAATCCGAGAATCCCCAACGTTCTCGTCGCAGTGGGAGTAACTACTGTTATCTCGTGGGCGGTTGGATTTGAGCATAACTATGTTGCTGATATTTCAAGTATTCATTCAGAGAACACCCGACAGGCAATCAGGACATTAAACACGAGCTTGACGCAATTAGATTCGATAGTCCAGCATAAAGTCGAAATAAAGAACCTGAGGAATAAAGCTGTCAAGAAGAATGGTGATCACTCAGAAGAAATTATAAATCTTCGTTACAAGATATCGATCTGTAACCTGAAAATTGCGGAACTGAAAGAGAAGGCAAGCGCTATTCGTACTCAACTTCGAGCCTGTCGTTTCCGAGCAGTTGATCCCGCAACTGCGGGAGGAACGACGACTCTGGACTTCTATTCTACCGGTGAGTTACCTTCGGGATTGAAGGATGATGGACGCCGGTGGCGGTTAAAAATCGGTCATGGACAAGTTGATGAAACCGGCATTACTCTAATCGGTGGTGGCGCCGTCGTTGGCAATATCCCAAGCGGTCTGCCTTCGATAGCAATACCGAAGATCGATCTCGGAATCCTTACCGATCTCATCAGTATGGTTATTATAATATCGATCCTCGGTTTCATGGAGGCGATCTCGATCGCCAAAGCTATGGCAGCCAGAACCGGACAGCGTCTCGATCCAAACCAGGAATTGATCGGTCAGGGATTGGCAAACATCGTTGGATCATTCGGTCAGAGTTATGCCTGCTCAGGTTCATTTTCAAGATCTGCCGTAAATTTGGGCGCAGGCGCTCTGACCGGTATGTCAAGCGTCTTCAGCAGTATGATTGTGGTGATTACGCTCTTATTCCTGACGCCGCTTCTCTATCACCTTCCGCAGTCAGTACTTGCGGCAGTCATTATGATGGCGGTGATCGGGTTATTGAATGTGAAGGGATTTATTCATGCCTGGCAAGCGCAGAAGTACGATGGAGTGATTGCCATAACCAGTTTTGTCTTTACCATTGCCTTTGCGCCTCACCTCGACAAGGGTTTAATGATCGGAGTGTTGTTGTCGTTGGGACATTATCTCTTCCGCAACATCAGACCGGATATTGCTCTTCTATCAAAGTTTAGCGACGGTACATTCCGAAGCATCAAACATTGGGGCTTGAAACAATGCAAACACATTGGCGTAATACGCTTCAACAGCGCCCTCATATTCGCGAATGTGAGTTTTCTCGAAGAACAGATCCTCGAATTGGAAGCAAGTATGCCGGAATTGAAGCATATCCTGATTGTTTGCAACGGGATAAATGAAATCGATGCTTCAGGAGAAGATATGTTGTCGCTGATTGTTGGACGAATGCGCGAAGCAGGATACGATGTATCACTGACCGGTTTGAACGACAATGTAAGGGCTGTGCTGAAGCGAACACACCTCTATGAAAAAATCGGCGAAGAACATCTCTACGGTAATGTCGCCAATGCAGTAATGAATATTCACGCCCAGACGCATCAAGTATCCGACGAGGCATCCTGTCCTTTGATTGAAGTCTGCTTTGAGGGTGATGCGGAATAAATAAGAGTAACTCCCCGTTGTCAGACGCCATCGTTGATAGCAATATCTCATCGTGCTGCTGTATTTGACCAATCAAATCTCATTATTAAAACAACAGAACTTTTTTACAATTTCTGTCCGTATAACATCCTATAGGTTCTGCTTGTTCCACAAGAACGTGCCTCAGTACGGAGGAAAAACCTGTTGTTTTATGCCGTTTTTTTCCGTATATTCCACACTTTAACAGAATCCATGTCTGATTCAAAATTCAGTTGTTATTTTTCATAGAGTAAAATTAAGTATCAGAAGGGCTTCCCTCTCCAGCTTTCCTCGTTGAAGTTCCAGCCTTTCTTTCCGTCATCAATCAATAGGATCTGGTCATGAAAAGATCAACAATCATTTCCCCGTGTTGTCTCTGTGCGGTATTGCTGCTAATAATAACGGCTCCGATTTTAGTCCGGGCTGAAATCCAGACCACTCCCAAGAGCAGTCATATTTCACCCGCGGATGAGACTTATTATCAGGAGGTAATACAACCGGCGAAAGCGAGGGGATTACTGACCGAAGCGCAGAATGCTTTCCTTAAACAATACAAGGCTCAACAACGAGCCGTAGCGAGTCGTATCGTCGATTTCCAGCCTCCATCCCGTGACAATCAGGGTGGACCTGACGAGTCGGGTTACGAATGGCGGGACAGTTACGAGAGACATGGTCCGACATACGGCTGGATCGATGTCAGCGGATTCGACGGCGTAATCGACATCGGAATGGGTGACGACACAAACCACGGACCGTTCGACCTCGGCTTCGATTTCGTGTATTACGGCGAGACTTTCAACTCAATTCGGATGTGCTCGAACGGCTGGGCATCCTTCACATACGACGGTAGTGACTATCGGTGGACCAATTACAACGGATTCCCTGGTGAAGGGGCTCCTGCGAATTTTTTCGCGGTCTGCTATATGGATTATGACCCTGAACTCGGCGGCGGCAGCTACTATTACTGGTCGGACGAGAATATGGCGGTTCTGACCTGGGAGAACATCCCCTATATCGGCGATGAGAACCTGCGCTGGAGCTACCAGATGATCCTGACCCCGGACGGAATGATAACGTACCAGTATGCACAGGTCAGCGGACCGGAAGATGAGATTCTCGTCGGTTTTCAGAATGCCGACGGCAGTCTGGGATTCGCAATTGCGATGGGACAGCAAGGCTACCTCGAAAATGGACTGGCGATTGGTATCTCGGACAACTGGGTCGATGAGAGGGATGTGAGTGAGGTGGGGTATTTTGATACAGATGGGATTTCATATCATGTCGCTGTTGCTGGAAACTATTCCTTTATAGCAGATGGTGAAAGTGGTCTTAGAATAATTGACATATCTAACCCTGAGAATCCCGACGAATTAAGTTCCATAAATACACCAGATGTTGCTCGTGATGTTGCGGTTCTCAACAACTATGCTTATGTGGCAGATTTTAGTAGTCTTCGAATCGTTGACATTTCTGATCCGGCGAATCCATCTGAGGTTGGATCATACGATACACCAGGAAATGCTATGAGCGTTTCTGTTCGTGGAAATTACGTTTACGTTGCAGACCTCGAAAGCGGTCTTCGTATAATTGATGTATCCGATCCTGAAAATCCTGATGAAATTGGGTTTTTTGATACCCCTGATAGGGCGTGGGGTGTCACTGTGATAAATCATTACGCATATGTGGCAGATGATCAGAGTGGACTTAGGGTGATTGACATTTCAGATCCGGAGAATCCGAGTGAGGTAGGCTCTTACAACACCCTAGGAAATGCTGGTGATGTCATAGTTGTTGGTGATTTTGCCTATGTGGCTGATGGCAGAAGTGGTTTACATGTAATTGATATTTCTGACTCTCAAAATCCGAGCCTGATAGGAACATATGATACACCAGGTGGAGCTGGTGATGTTACTGTCATCGGAAACTATGCTTATGTTGCTGATGATCAAAATGGTCTATGTGTAATTGACATTTCTGATCCGAACAATATGGAGGAGGCTGATGCTTACGATACACCGGGAAATTCATGGGGTGTTTTTGTAATCGACGATTATGCCTACGTTGCAGATCAGGAAAGCGGTCTCCGCATCCTCGACGTATCGGACTTCGAGAAGCCGGACATGGCGTTGTCAACTAACCAATTGGACTTCGGTGAGGAGTGGGTCGGTTACAGCGATGACATGATCATCGAAATCCGGAACAACGGCGACGCCGACCTGACCGTATCGGACGTTCATGTTGGGGCGGTCGGCTTCAGTACCGATTTTAACGGCTGGTTTGTTGTCGAACCGGATGGTGTTCATCAACTGACCGTCACTTTTGCGCCCGAAGGAACGGGCAATTTGGGGGGGGGGCTGACTATTATTTCGGATAATCCCGGCTGGATAGAACAGGGCATGGTCGATTTGAACGGCATCGGCAGGGACAACCCGCCGGTGATGGTCGTTAATCCGGACGCTATCAGCACGGATATCAATATACCGGACAGCGAAGAGCACACGTTGACGATTTCCAATGGCGGTAGTTCGGTCCTTGAATTCGAGATCTTTCACAGGACAACCAGCAGACCTGCACGCGATGAAAATGTCCGTACATTACGCAGTATCACCTCCTCTAATTCACCCCTCCGAAACCCAGGGGAAGTAATCGATCTTTCCACTCCTGAAAACATGGATGTGAGCGAGGTCGGTGCTCCACGTCGAGACCAGTTGGAACCGGGTTTCCTTGGTCGATACTACCACACCCAGGCAGATGCCAGTCCGCCGTTCCCGGGAGAGCTGATCATGGAGCGCATCGATGATCTGATCAACTTCGACTGGGGCGATGGCGGTCCTGGCGGCGGCGTGAGGAATGACAACTTCGGCGCACGTTGGACAGCCTTGTTCACTGTTGAGGAAGCCGGAGAATACACCTTCCGGGTAACCTCCGATGACGGTCAGAGGCTATATATCGACGGACAGCGGATCATCGACAACTGGGTTGACCATGGCATGGAGAATCACGACATGGCACTCGACCTCGAACAGGGCGACCACGAGATTACGTATGAGTTCTACGAGAACAGTGGAGGTGCCGGGGCTCAGCTCCGCTGGATGCCTCCCGGGGAGGGTCAGTTCGAATTCATGCAGGGCTTCCCGTTTATCCCGTGGCTTACATGCGACCCAAACGAAGGCACCATCGAGGCTAATCAACAGATGGATATAACCGTAACCCTGATAACCGATGATCTTATCGAAGGCAGATATGAAGCAGATATCATTTTCCAGTCGAACGATCCGCGATATGAAGAACAAGGTTTCCGCGTTCCTGTGGTGTTAAATACCACCGGTACAGCTCAGATTGAAACTGCTTGGGAACCCGGTTACTTTCAGGATCCACCTGTTGTCAATTATAACGTGCAATATGATCCTGAACTATATACGGGTTTCCCCTACCGGATACCGGTCACCATCAGCAATACAGGTAGCGCAGACCTTGAAATATCCGGAATTGCATCCGATGAAGATGCCAATCCTGTATTCACTGCAGAACCCACTCAACTGACTATACCACCCGATAGACAGGAAGTTGTGGACTTCATCTTTAATGCTCCTTTGGATGCACCGGGTGAATACATTGCTGATATGATAATCAGTTCAAATGATGCTGATGAAGTCGATCGGGAATTACATATTCCGGTTTACGCCCAACCTCTCGCCGCTCCTGTAATCACGGTTAACCCAAACAGTATCGAAACAACTATTGACATTCCAAATGAGGAAGTACACACCCTGACAGTCACCAACGATGGAGGAGTAGGACTTGATTTTCTGATCGAACATACAATAATCCGTGAGCCGGATCGTGATGCGGCGACGCGGGGGTTGCGTAGAGTTGATCGAAAGAATGTGCCGCAGCGTGATAATCCGGGAGATGAGCTGCGGTCATACAACGTACCATACAATAGTACTTCAGGTCTGGCATGGGACGGTGAACTGATGTGGGGAAGCGCGTACAGCTCACAGAGGCTGTATGCCCTTGATCCTGAGAATGGTCAGGTTGTTTATGACGTGGCGGTAGGATATTCTCCTCTGGCGATGACCTTCGACGGCGAACTGCTCTGGGTTGGAGTCTGGCCGGGAAGCAATGTCCGGCTTTATGACCTCGAAGGCAACCAGGTTGAATCGATCAACATGCCCTCCTCACCGGTTCACGGTCTGGCTTCAGACCTCGAGAATTACGTATTCCTCAATTCAAACCACACGATTCGGGTCCTCACAATTGACAATCGACAGCAGGTCGGTTCCTTTAATCCCAGCGGGGCGATGGCGAATCAGGATTTCTGGAATATTCTGTGGGTGCCCGAGCATCCCGACGGACAACTCTGGGGACTGTATCAAAACCGGATGTACCAGGCTTTCGTTGACGAAGATAACAACTGGGCATCCCAGGCTGTTCAGAATTTCGGCATCCGCACAGAATATCAACATGACGGTATTGCTCACGATGGTGAAAACATATGGTACGGCATGTGGAGTCCGACAACATGGTATGTGATTGATGATGGTGTTGAAGAATTACGCTGGCTTACTTACGAGCCGACTGAAGGTTCGCTCGGTTCTGATGAAAGTATGGACATTACCGTTACACTCAATACTGAGGGACTGATCCAGGGCATCTATGAAGCTGACATGATCTTCCGGTCCAACGATCCGCAGTATAACGAAGAAGGACTGATTGTTAACGTCCTGATGAGCACTGTTGGAGAGGTGCAAATAGATGTGAGCTGGGAACCCGGCTTCGGTGACAATCCACCGGTGGTGGATTTCAACCAGCAGTTTGATCCGGGTTTGTTCACCGGCATCGAGTACCGAATCCCTGTCTTGATTGCCAATACAGGTAACGCCCACCTGGAGATTACCAACATTGCATCTGACGAACAGGGAGAACCTGTTTTCACCGCTGCTCCCACCGAGTTGATCATCCCGCCCGATGGTGAGGAAGTCGTCGAGTTCATCTTCGCCGCACCTCTCAATTCGCCGGACAACTACAACTTCGACATGATAATCTATTGTAACGACATTGACCAGGCTGACCAGGAGTATCATATCGGTCTGCATGCTGAAGTTGATCTGCCCCCGGTAATAACCGTAACCCCGGATTTGATCGAGGATGAGCTGATCACCGGTGAATCGGCACAGCATCAGGTAACACTCGGTAACGACGGTCCATCGACGCTCTGGTACACCAGCGATGCTGTAGTTACCGATCAGCCCGGGAGGGATGTCAATGAGCGCACTTTGCGGGAGGTTAAACTTACGGGACCGCGCCGTGACAACCTGGGTGATCAGATTGCCACGTTCACCTGGAATCGTGCTCCGGTCAATTATTACAAGGCTGGCGCTTCCTATGACCCGGAGACCGGTCGGATGTGGGTTTCAACTTACATCCCCAACTGGCTGGGCGCCATAACCTTTGATGAAGAATACCAGGAGTTCACTGAGGATGTTCAATCCTGGCAACCCGGTGCACAGAATCCGATGAACATCGCCTGGCTGGACGGCGTTCTATATGTCGTTGCCTGGTCGAACCAGTGGATCGGCAGGTGGGACGCCGACCGCACCAACCTCGGCAATCTCGACATGCCGCGACATCCAACCGCTATAACGTCCAGCCAGGAAAATGGCTGGTTAATAACAATTTCTGATGCGGATTGGAACAATCTGAACTTCTATACAGTAAATGGAGACCAGGTGAGCGAGATCCATCGCGTCAACTGGCGGCAGGGACCGACAGCCAATCAGCTCAGTCGTGGAATTGGCTGGGTTGACAAACACGATGAAGGTCAGATCTGGATTAACACTCTCAATCACATCTACCAGATGTATGTTGACACTGAAAACTGGGATCAGACTGCCACGCATGTCTCCGACTTCGCCTGGAATAACGGCAATCACCAATGGGCTGGAGTGGGTCATGATCGTTTCAACCTTTGGCTGGGAGCTTACGGACAGCCAAACTGGATTATATATGACGACGGCATTATGGAGCTCTACTGGTTTGACTGGGATCCGCAGGAGGGCTCTATCGAGCTGGACGGTGAGGAGATCATAACGATTTTCCTGGATGCGGCTGGATTAAACGAAGGTCTTTATGCGGTCGACCTGCATATTCTCTCGAATGATCCCGATAGTTCCGACGTGGTGGTTCCCGTTTCGATGAATGTGATCGGGATGGCACATATTGATGCGGTATGGGCGCCAGGATTCGATCAGGATCCCTCGGTCGTCGATTATAACGTCATGTTCGATCCGAATCTGTTCACCGGTTCGGAATACAGGATTCCCGTTACCATCTTGAATCTGGGAACGGCGAGGCTGGACATATCCGATATTTCTTCCAGCGAAGAAGCCAATCCCATGTTTACCGCCGAACCTCTCGAACTGCAGATCGCTCCGGGTGAGGAAGATGTTGTCGATTTTATCTTTGCCACACCTCTGGATTCTCCCGATGATTACAACTTCGATATGATAATCTATAACAATGATGTCGATGAGGCAGACCGGGAGTATCACATTGCCCTGCATGCCAATGTTAACAGACCACCGGTGATCTCGGTCAACCCGCAGGAAGTTATCGATGAGTTGAGTACCGGCGCGGTTGCTCATCACGAGATAACCGTCGATAATCAGGGTGAGTCGCTGCTGTGGTTTATTGCTGAAATAGATGTAACAGGTGAACCCCAGCGAGATGCCGGCATGAGACCTTTGCGGCGAGTCGGCAGTGCTGCCGGAACCGGTCGCGACCGCCGGGTCGAACCAGACGACATGGGCTATGAGTGGCGCGACAACCTCGAGGATGACGGTCCGGAGTACGAATGGCTCCTTCGTGGCGATTTCGAAAACGTACGCGAATGGTCTCTGGGCGATGACGCCAACACCGGCGCACTCCAGCTTGGTTTCACCTTCCCATTCTGGGATCAGGAGTATAGCCAGGTTTATCTCGACACCGACGGCTATATGTCGTTCACCTATGCGGGGACGCAGTATAACTTCTCAGGAGAGATTCCAAATTACCCGTTGGCTGCCAATCCGGGAAGCCCAAACCACTCCATGATAGCGCAGTACCAGACCGACATGACGTCGGGAACGGAGATATGGTACTGGACTAACGAGGAAGATATGGCGGTGATGTGGTGGGCGGGGAATCATCAGTACTATCACCAGGTCATCCTCTATGACAATGGTTATGGTGTCATGCAGTACGGTCAAAATGCCAACGGCAGATCAGCCTACGTGGGGATTAACCTCGGCGACGGCGAACATGGCTGGTATGTCGCCGCGCCTGACCAGAATTACCTCGTTCCCGGGCGGGCAATTGCCTTTGGTCCGGCTAACGTCTGGTCGATCTGGATAACACTTGACCCGCTGGAGGGCGATGTACAGCCCGGAGCTGATCCGATGGCGCTCGATATGACTCTCGATGCCTTCGGTCTCGATGAAGGTCAATACACCGCGGAAGTTCTGTTCACATCGAACGACCCGGAGACGCCCGGGGTGATACTCAACGTTACTATGAATGTAATAGGTGCACCTGACATCCTTCTCGAATGGGAACTCGGCTGGGTGGAAGATCCCTTTGAGGACAGCATCATCGACTGGAACGCTTATTTCGATCCCGATTTATATTCTGGTTTCGATTATGAAATTCCTGTCACTGTAACAAACGAAGGCGTAGTTCCTCTTGAGATTACTGAAATATCATCAAGTGAAGGTGGAGACCCGCTCTTTACATCCAATCTAATTGATGTGCTTACTCTCGATCCGAATGACCAGGCAGTCGTCACCCTCACATTCAATTCCGTGAATCCAGGCGACTTCGGAGCCGATGGTGATGAGCTCTATATGGTATTCTACTCCAACGATCCGCTTGATCCGGAGGTCAACGTTCGAGTGCATGCGCAACCGGTTGGACCACCTGTAATGGTTGTGGATCCTGATGCAATCCAGACCGAGATTGCTATACCCGGCAGTGAAGAACATGTCCTTACGGTGACCAACAGTGGTGATAATATCCTTACCATCGAGATCGAAAAGGAGATCCTCGCCATGCCGGAGAGGATGCCCGCAGATCGCGACGTAATCTCCCGTACACTGCGCAGCGTTAACCGCGATGAACCTCGTCGAGATGCTCTTGGTGACCAGTTGGGAGAATATACCTGGAATAATGCACCGATCAACAGGTACAAGAATTGCGCTTACGACTATAATAACAAGTGGATGTGGCTCGGTACTTATAGCACGAACTGGATCAAGGCAATCTCGTTCGATGATGATTATCAGCAATTCACTACCGAATTCAACGACTTCCGACCTGCCGGAAACCCGATGGATATGGGCTGGTATAACGGTATCCTCTATGTCCAGCCCTGGGCTAACAACTTCTTGCTAAGATACGATGCCGATGGTAACAATCTCGGCAACGCCAACTTTAACTTCCGTCCTGCCGGAGTGGCGTTCAGCCACAAGATGGGTTTGATTTTCGCGCTGGAGGACTCACCAGACAACAACCGGAACATCCATGTTATGGAGATAGATGAAAACGGGTATCCAGATCAGCAGATCGGTTTGATCGACAACTACCGTCCGATGTGCAACAACCAGTGGATGCGTAACGTCGAATGGGTCGATGCACATCCCGATGGTCAGTTGTGGATACACACCTCCTCGAGGGCGCTCTATCAGATCTCGGTTGACACGGATAACTGGCAGGCGATCGAGCTCACTTCACAGTTGTCCAACTTCGGCAGCAACCAGGAGTACGACGGAGTTGCGCACGACGGGTACAACCTGTGGCACGGCGGTTATAGCCTGGATCGCTACTACATCATCGATGATGGGGTTGAAGAGATTTACTGGCTGATATTTGAACCTGATGAGGCTACTCTTAACGCTGACGATAGTACCGAGATTCACGTTTATCTTAACACTGAGGATCTCATTGAGGGCAGATATGAAGCCGATCTTGTATTCACCTCAAACGATCCGCGATACCAAGCGGAAGACTTCCGGGTCAATATCGTATTGAATACCATTGGAGAAGCCCAAATTGAAGCGACCTGGGTTCCCGGCTGGGATGAACAGGATCCGGTCGTCGATTACAATGTCGCGTTTGATCCCGACATGTTCAGCGGCGCTTCATATACGATTCCGGTTATTATCGCGAATATTGGCAATGCCAATCTTGAGATAACGAACATCCAGTCGGATGAAGGTGGAGCTCCGGTGTTTACCGCAGAACCTACCGAACTTGTGATCCCACCAGACAACGAAGAAATCGTCGTATTCAGATTTGAAGCTCCCATCGATGCACCGAACAACTACAATGCCGACATGATCGTCTATTGCAACGACGCCGACGAAGCGGATCAGGAGTATCATATCGCGCTGCATGCTGATGCCGCAAGCCCACCGGTGATAACCGTCGATCCCATGGAAATCATAGACGAGCTGACAACCGGTCAGGTGGTCGAACATGAAGTCACGGTTGGTAACGACGGACAGTCAACGCTTCGTTTCACGTCGGAGTTCGAGATAACACAGGAGCCCGGTCGTGATCTCGGCGGAAGAAGCCTGCGCAGCGTCCATCGTACTGGACCGCGACGCGACGCCGTTGAGGATATCCAGGATATGATGTTCGCCGTTATTCAGGACGGGGAAGCCTGGGGATGGCTCGACGACGTGATGATGCAGCAGGATCCTCTCCTCGACAGGAACGCGAACTATGTTACTTTCAGAACTGCAGACACCTGGAACAGTATTGATTTCGAGGAATATGACGTCATTGTTTACCCCGGCAATCGTCAATCCGCCAATTTCTACACTGCTTATAACAATAACCTCGCACGGTTCACCGAATATCTTGACGACGGAGGTGCTGCTTATACGGAGACCTCGGATAGTAATGCTCCGATCCGCACTCCCGGCGGATTCAACAACGACCAGGGAGGCGCTTCCAACGGTGTACTGGTAGTCAGTCCCAATCCTCAGGATGACAATTACAGTTTATTTGCCGAGATCTGCCAGAGTACACAAAACAACAACTGGAACGAAGGGGAGGTTATCGAGGGCAATTCATGGCTGCATGGATCATATTCCATCGGTCAGTTCGATAATGCCGTTGGCAATGGCACTATCGAATGGTACCAAATGATAGCCACTCCGCAAGGATCTCAACATGCCGGAGCGATAGCTTATGGTTTAGGTGACGGCTGTGTACTCGCAGTGAGTCACCCTATCGGTCACTGCTGGCGGTACTATAATCAGGAAGGTATGTGGGGCGGCATCGCTGCTGAGATTCTCTACTACCTTACTGAATCTGTTGCCGAAGGTTGGTTCAGCCACGATCCTGTAGAAGGCGAGATTCAACCTGGCGGCGATCCTGTAGTGATAATAGTAACACTCAACGCCGCAGGATTAGATGAGGGTGACTACGCCGCTGAACTGCGGATTAACTCCAACGATCCCATCGATCCGCAGGTGATAGTCGCTATTTCTTTCACTGTCACCGCGGCTCCGGATCTGGTTCTCGAATGGGAGTTGGGCTATGTGGAAGATCCGTTCGAGGACAGCATACTCGATTGGAATCTTTATTATGATCCTGACTTCTATACCGGCGTTGATTATGAAATACCGGTTACGGTTATGAACGAAGGAGTCATAGCGCTTGAGGTAACCGAAGTCTCTTCTTCGGAGGAGGGCGAACCGCTTTTCACATCCGATCTTGCCGATGTGCTGACACTTGCCCCGGGGGAGGAAGCGGTGGTTACGCTGACTTTCTATTCCGATCAGGCTGGCGAATTCGGCGCTGACGGTGAAGAGCTTTACATGGTCTTCTATTCGAACGATCCGAACGAAGAGCAGCTTACCGTGCGGGTGCATGCCACAGTTATCGCGGGTCCGAATATCCTGGTTGACCCACAGGCGATTGAAGATGCCATGATGACACTGCATACCTCCAACCATCTCCTCACCGTTGGAAATGACGGCGGTAACCCGCTTCGATTTGAATTTGAATTGGAGGTATTGGCTGAACCGGAACGCGACATTGCTTCTCGTACATTGCGCCGAATACATCGGGGCAATCCACGACGAGATGCTCTTGGTGACCAGTTGGGAGAATACACCTGGAATAATGCCCCGATCAACAGGTACAAGAGCGCCGCTTACGACTTCAACAATGAATGGATGTGGCTCGGTACTTACAGCCCCAACTGGATTAAAGCTATCTCGTTCGATGATGATTACCAACAGTTCAACACCGAATTTAATGATTTTCAACCTGCCGGAAACCCGATGGATATGGCGTGGTATGACGGCATACTATACGTCATTCCCTGGGCAAATAATTTCTTGTTGAGATATGACTCACAGGGCAATCGTCTCGGCAACGCCAATTTCGGTTTTCAAACCTGCGGGATTGCAGTTAGTCAAGAGCTTGGTCTGCTCTTTGTTCAAGAGACCTCACCCAACAACAACCGGAACATCCATGTTGTAGAGATAGATGAAAACGGGCTTCCCGGTCAGCAGATCGGTTTGATCGACAACTACCGTCCAATGTGCAACAACCAGTGGATGCGCAACTGTGAGTGGGTCGATGAACATCCCGACGGTCAGTTGTGGATACATACCTCATCGAGGGTGCTCTACCAAATCTCGGTTGACACGGATAACTGGCAGGCGATCGAGCTCACTTCACAGTTGTCCAACTTCGGCAGCAACCAAGAGTACGACGGAGTTACGCACGACGGGCTCAACATGTGGCACGGCGGTTATAGTATGACCAACTATATCATTTTCGATGATAACGTCGAGGAACTCCGCTGGCTCATGCTCTATGAAGACGACATTTCTCAAGCCAATCCGGCGGACTGGGTAGTGGTTAGATACAATGAATATGAAATCGAGCCCAATCAGGAGTTGATTTTCACAGTACGTTTGAATTCAACCGATCTGCTTGTTGGTGATTATGAGGGAATAGTCCACATCTTCAATAACGATCCGAATATCGAAGAGCAGGATTTCGAGGTTCCCGTTCTGCTTCACGTAACAGGTATAGCCCAGGATATCGAGGTTTCATGGGCGGAGGAGAATGGTTTCCCAACTTCGATCGACTGGAACAGTGCGCACGAGGAATTGTACGTCGGTCAGCCTTACGATATGATTCTCACCGTTGGGAATTCAGCGGACAGTGACGGCGATCTTGTCATCGAGGATATTGTTGCAGACGATAACAGTTTCTCAATCGATCCGGTCGGATTTACACTGAGCTCCGGCGAAACGCAGGATGTGATAATAACATTTGAAACTGCAGACGTCCCCGGTGAGTTCGAAGCGGTTCTGACCCTGTTTTCCGACGACCCGGACGAGGCTGAGGTTGACATAGCCCTCTATGCCCGAGCATATCATACGTTGAATATAGAGGTTGATCCGGGCGCTCTTACTGAGGAGCTTTATACCAACCTGACTACTGATCGCCGTCTGCACCTCACCAATGTGGGTAATGATAACCGCCACTTTTCAATCAAACACGAATTCACCCTTGCACCTGAGCGTGATGAGAATGAACGTTCTCTGCGCCGTATCGATCCCGAAGCGTCGGGACCGGTGCGTGATGCGGTTGGGGATGCGCTGTACAATGTGCAGTCACCTATTGCCAGTAATCAATACCGGAACCTGGCATACGACCCGGATCTTAACTGGATGTGGCACCAGCAGTATTATTCTCCTTATCAGATGGTAGCCTGGGATCTTAACGACTTTACTCCCGGCGATGATGCCGCGCCTCCGGTGGTTCGCCAGTGGAACAACCCACGCGGCAATCCGATGGACCTGGCATTTCATGATGGCACCATCTATGTCATGCACCTCTGGAATGCCTGGCTCGGTCGCTACGACATCGACGGTCAAGATCTCGGCGTCATGAATCTCAATCTCGACGGAGGGAGAGTAAATGGCGTGGCTATATCTCACAGCCTCGAGAGGCTGTTCGTAACCTCGGACGCTAGCCCTTACAACGTGTATGTCTTCGACCTGCAGGGCAACCGGATTGCCAATATGGGGAGTCTGACCGCTCGAACAGGCAACAACGTCTGCCGGTCGATTGAATGGGTCGATCAGCACGATGACGGACCGCTGTGGGCGCATCGCAGCAACAGGGTCTGGCAGATAGCTGTCGATACCGAAAACTGGCTGATGACTTCCACTCCGCTGAACTTCGCTACTGTAGGGGAGCAGGAGTATGATGGAATTGCACACGACAGGTACGACCTCTGGATTGCGGGTTATAACAGCCCCAGTATATTTGTTTATGATGACGGTATGATCGAATACTACTGGTTGTTATACGACCCAGATGAAGGAAGCCTCCAGGAGAACGAGGATATGTACATTACGGTCACTTTCGATGCCACCGGGCTTATCGAAGGCAGATATGAGGCTGTGCTGATCATCAAACCGGAAGACCCGGATATTTACACACTTGAAGTACCTGTTTCACTGGATGTGACGGCAGCGTCCGACATTGCCGTAAAATGGGACAGCGAGATCGGGTATCCGGAGCTTGTCGATTGGAACGCCGAAGCCGCTTATGGCGACCAGGTGTTCACGGGAAGTCAGTACGACATTACCGTTACCGTAGAGAATATCGGCGTGATCCCGCTTAACGTGGAGGGAATTTCTTCCGACAACCAGGTGTTCACTGCTGACCGCAATGTTATCAGCAACATCGGTCCTGGTGAAGAAGTTGATGTCACTCTGACCTTCGAAGCTGCCGATCCTGGTGACTATCAGGCAGCCGTTACTTTCACGACCGATTCCGAGATTCACCCCGAACTGGTGATCGGACTACACGCCAATGCACCGAACCCGCCTTCTATAGCCTTGAATCCCGAATCTATCGAGACAACTCTGGGGTATGACGAAAAGGAGGATCATGCACTCTTCGTGATTAATAACGGCGGAGCAGACCTGATCTGGAACACGGAGATTGAGTTCCTTTCCGAACCGCAGCAAATACCGCAGCGCGACATCAAATCCCGTACCCTGCGCAGTGTAGGGAGATCTTCCGGTCCGACCCGTGATAATCCCGGTGATATCGTTGAAACATTCAGTTGGGCTCGAGCCGGTGTCAATGTTTACAAGTCTGGTATTATATGGGAAGAGGAAAACGAATTACTGTGGGTCAATAACTACAGCAACGGTCAATGGGTTGGCGCACTCGATCCCGAGGACAACTACCGTGAGGTTCGAGCATTCCAGACATCCGGTCAGAACGGTATGAATATGATTATGCGAGACGGCATAATCTGGACTATACCCTGGCCGAACGCTTGGATCGGCAGATGGGATCGCAACGGCAACAACATGGGCAATGTAGCTAATTCACCGCGACCAACAGCAATGACATACTGTGCGGAAGAGGATATTCTGATTACCATCTCCGATCAGGAAGGTGGAGGCATTCCTGCCTGGGATATGCGTTTCTATGAGATAAACGGCGATCAGCTTAACATAGTTGGAAACTTCAACTACAAACAGTTTGCAAATAACCAGAACAGCCGTGGAATCGGCTGGGTTGAGAAGCATCCCAATGGTCAATTGTGGATAAATACACCAAACCACTTATGGCAGGTCAAGATTGATATGCGCAACTGGGAGATCGAGGAACTGGTGCAGGATTTCAACTGGAACAACGCCGGTTATGAATGGGCTGGTATCAGTCATAATGGTCATAACCTTATTCTTGGGTCACATAACTCTGCAACTTATTTTGTTATGGATGACGGTGTAGCCGAGCATTACTGGTTATCGAATGAGCCGATGGAAGGTGTTGCCACTCCGGAGGACAGCAGTGAAGTTACGGTCACACTTGATGCGGGTTCACTGCCCGCCGGTGATTACGAAGCAGATCTGCATGTCTTCTCGAACGATCCTGATACAGGCGATTTAGCCATATATGTTCTGCTGCACATCGCTGAGGTGCGCAATCTTGTCGCATCACCCGATTCGCTGCATTTCGGCGAGGTTCTCGTTGACTCATCAGGCGATATGACGCTGACGTTGATCAATGCCGGTAACAGTGATCTGACCGTATCGGACATGACCATCGAGGGAAACTACTTCAGCATTGATTTCCAGGATGCATTTGTGATCCCGCCAGGTGACGAAATAGATATGACGGCAACTTTCGCTCCGGGGGATGAGGGAGTTTTCGTGGGTTCCCTGACCATCACGTCCGATGACTTCGAGGAAGAGCAGACAGTTATTCCGTTGATCGGGTGGAGCAGACCGCGCATGCCCAACATCTATGTGCTGCCTATGACACTCGACTTCGGCGAAGTGTATGTCGCTGTTCCTGAAGACCGGATTTTCCGCATCGGAAACGATGGCGACGGTCCGTTGCGTATAACCAACATTTTCGCCGATGAGAACTACATTGAAGTCGATTTCGCCGGCGAGTTCGTCGTTCAGCTCGGCGAGAGCCGCGATGTGACCGCAACCTTCACGCCTCAGCAGCCCGGAGCTATTCAGGCGACGATAACGATTGTATCGATCTATGACAACGAGGAGGATAATTACCTCGTCGATGTGGTCGGTGTGGGTATCGATCCTCCGGTGATAGTTGTAAATCCGGACTTAATCGATACTGATATGGACTATGAGGATGAGGAGCAGCATGTAATCACCGTCTATAACAATGGCGGATCAGTTCTTGAATTCGATACCAATCTCGACATTCTTCAGGAACCGCCTCGCGACGCCGTCGGGGATCGTCGTCTGCGGCAGCTCCGTCAAGCCGGTCCTGTAAGGGGTATAAACAACGACCGTGAGATCGAAGTCCCGGATGCCACTGTTCAAATGAATGTGAAAAACGGCGATGCTTCTCCTGCAGAACTGGAATTGTGGGAGAGCTATCTCAATCTGTTAGATGAGCTTGCCGATGTTCCACGTCGGGATCTGCGCGGGGAAGCTGACGACGCCGGTTACGAATGGCGTGATGACGCGGAAGCGGACGGTCCCGAATATAACTGGATCGACATCACCGGTGACGGACAGCGTCTGAATGCCGCTGATGACTGGAACAGTGGAGTTCTCGAATTCGGCTGGGATTTCCCATACTACGGACAACAGTACGATGCAATGAGAGTTTGTTCCAACGGCTGGATTACCCTTGACCGCAATTACAGTGGAAATGCCATCAACCTGCCTCGACCGGTTAATGCAGCCGCTCCGAATGCCCTGTTCTTAATCAATAACTATGACCTGAACCCCGGCGCTGGCGGCTCGATGTACTTCTGGACGAACAACATCGATATGGCTGTGATGAGCTGGATCGACGTTCCCAGATACGGCAACAACCAGCAGCGCAGCACTTTCCAGATTGTACTGGCAGGAGACGGCTTCATTAAGTACCAATACGGAACACAGCAGAATGCCGACGGTTCAGAATCCAACATAGGCTGGGAGAACCCGAACGGACAGCTCGGAGCGAGCATCATCTACCGTGAAGACGGACGGATCAGCGAGGGTTTGGCAATCGGAATCGGCACCGGAGAGATGTGGGGACAGTGGCTGTTCTGGGAGCCGCACATGGGATCGGTCAATATCGATGGTAACCTCAATATCACCATAACGCTGCGCGCCGGAAACCTGCCGCCGGGAGACTACATTGCAGAACTGCACATTCTTTCAAACGACCCCGATATTCCCGATGTCATCGTCGATGTAACGATGACAATCAACTCGCTGCGCGATATAGCAGTCAATCCGCTTGAACTTGATTTCGGCGAGGTACTGGTTGCCGATGCGGGAGAGATGACCATAGACATAGACAATGCCGGGAACGTCGATCTGACGATTTCGAATGTTACGATCGACGGTAACTATTTCAGCTCCGATTTCGCCGGTGAATTCGTTCTCGGAAGAACTGCCAGCAGTGTCCTGACTGTAACATTCACTCCAGATGCTGAGGGCAGCCATGCCGGAACCTTAACCATCACCTCGAACGATCCCGATGAAAGTGATGTCGTTGTGGATCTGCTCGGTACGAGTCGTTTCCCGATTGCAGATATTATTGTCTCACCCGAAGCGCTGAACTTCGAGACGGTGTTCGTAGGTCAGAGCAGAGATCTGACATTCACTATCGGTAGCGAGGGAGAGGATGACCTGCGGGTGTCGAACATCACCGTCGATGGCAATTATGTAACGACCAATTTCGAGGGAGAATTTACACTTGCTCCCGGACAGCAGCGTGAATTCAGCGCAACATTTGCTCCTGAAGCGGAGGTGATGTTTGTCGGCGAGATCTTAATCGAGTCCAACGATCCTGATCATCGCAACGGATATTCTCTCGAAATCCGCGGCACCGGCATTAATCCGCCGGTGATAGCGGTTAATCCCGGTTTCATCGACACCGATCTTAGTTACGGCGAGACGAACGATTACCGGGTTGTATTGTCCAACAACGGTGGAGCCGATCTGATCTGGGACAGCGAACTTGAGATCGTCAGAGAAGCAATTGGCGGGAGATACTGGATTGATTGGGCTCCGGAGAACGGCACGGTTAGTGCAGGAGCTGACCAGGATCTGATCATCACTCTCGACTCAGACCTGCTGATAGGCGGCGCTTATGAAGCAAACCTGCACGTCACATCCAACGATCCGGAGAATGCTGATGTAATAGTAAGTGTCCTCCTGCACGTAATCGATGTTCCGAACATCGACCTGTCTGAATCAACGCTGGAATTCGGTAATGTGAACGTCGGCGATGAGGATCAAATGTCGCTGTGGATATACAACAACGGCAACGGCGCGCTGACTGTTTCGGATATGGTGATCGACGGCGTCAATTTCGTTGCTGATTTCGACTGGGAATTCGAGATTGTCCCCGGAGACAGCGCAGAGGTGTTAGTATGGTTCTCACCGGCGGAGATCAGTGCAGTTGAAGAGATTATGACCATCATCTCCAGCGATCCAGACGAGTGGCGAATACACGTTCCGATGACGGGAACCGGCATGGGAGCTGTTATCGTCGCCTCACCGACCGAACTCGACTTCAGAGAGGTCTTTGTAGGTGAGAGCAGGGATATGACGCTAACAATTCACAACGTCGGCAACGAAGATCTTGTCGTATCCGAAATGGTGGTCGAGGGTGTTTACTTCAGCCTCGATTTCGGAGGTGAATTCATTGTCCAGCCTGACGGTCAGTATGATATTACTGTAACTATGATCCCCGAAGAAGATGCTGTATTAACAGGAGTTATCACCATCGTTTCCAACGATCCGTTCGAGGAAGCTGGATACGAGGTAGAAATCGGCGGCATCGGTGTCGATCCACCTGTGATAGTGGTCGATCCTCAAGCCATCGAAGCACAACTCGCATTGAACGAGCAGGATGAGTATGTCGTTACCATAGCCAATGAGGGCGGATCGAACCTTATCTGGACGACTGAATTCGATCTCATCCGGGAACCCAATCGTGATAACCGCAATCGCAACCTGCGGCGTGTCGGACCGCAGTTGCGTCAGATAGAGGCTCCCTCTGCCGCGTTGCAGGACAGAGTCAAGCAAGGCAATGCGAACTTACTTGACAGAATGAAATGGGAGAACTATGTCTCGCGGTTGGAAACGGATGCAGACCGACCGCGAAGGGACCGCCGCAACAATCCCGACGGTTATGGTTATTACTGGATCGACAGTGATGAACACGGCGATCCGGAATTCGATTGGATCGACATCAGTCAGGAAGGTCAGAGATTGAACGCCAGCGATGACTGGAACAGCGGCGTTATCAACCTGGGATGGGATTTCCCTTGGTATGACAGCGAATACAGCGCCATTCGCGTATGTTCCAACGGCTGGATTACATTCGATAGAGATTACTCAGGAACCGCCGTCGATCTACCGCGACCACTGAACGAGGCTGCACCGAATGCTGTTCTGATGGTCAACAACTACGATCTTAATCCCGCCCAGGGCGGAGAGATGCGCTACTGGACAAATCATGCCGATATGGCAGTCGTAAGTTGGACGGACGTACCTCTCGACCGGAATGCCGGTGTGATAACCACATTCCAGGTGATCCTGTATGCGGATGGTTTCGTCAAGTTCCAGTATGGACCTCAGCAGAACTCAGACGGTTCACGCAGCAATATCGGCTATGAGAGCCCCGACGGGCAATATGGTGCGAGTATTATCTACCGGGAAGGCGGTCGAGTCCATGCGGGACTGGCGATCCAGATAGTTCCAGCGCTCGCAACTGAGCGCGGCTGGATTTCCTACAATCCTACCGGAGGTGTGGTTGACAGGAACGACATGCAGGAGATGATCGTCTCATTGAACGCCGAGAATCTGGATCTGGGAGATTATGTGGCGGACATTCATATTTTGTCAAACGATCTCGATAACAGTGATGTAACGTTCAACGTATTCCTGCAGGTCGGAAGTGTTCCCGACATAGTAGTTGATCCAGAGGCTCTTTCACTCGGTGAGGTCGAAGTCGATGGCAGCGGCGATTCGACGTTAACCATCAGCAATATCGGTGATGAGATTCTCACCATAAGCAACATGTACGTCGAAGGGAACTACTTCAGTATCGATTATAATGACGATCAACTGATTATTCAACCGGGCGGCGAGTATGAACTGACGGTGACGTTCAGTCCCGTTGCCATAGCCGAGCTCTCAGCAGCGCTGTTTATCATCTCCGACGATCCGAATGAGGGCGAACTTGTCGTTCCCCTGACGGGAGTCGGGCTCGGTGAAGGCTGGGTAATACTCGATGATAATGATCCGGTAAATATCACCACACATCTGAGCGACTACTACTCACGAACGTCGTTTACCTCTGCCGGTACGTTCGAGCTTCGTCATCTTCGCATCATGCCCTTCAATGCTGGTCCGAATTTCGATGCTCCGTGCTTCATTTACCTTTTCAATGAGGACGAAGATCATAACCTCGATGAACGTATCTGGACTTACAGGATCAATCGTCTTGAAGCATGGAATGTTAATGATTTCGACGCCAACTGGATAACGCTCACCATACCGGAAGCGTTCTGGCACAGGTTCACGACAGGTGAATCGTTCAGCATCATCTATGGAGCGGCTCCCGGTGGAGAGTTCGTCGAACAGGAGGGCTACGGCTGGTGGAACCTGTACGATGTGGAAGCTAACGCTCATCGCAGCTATGTTTCGACGTCGCTGACCAACGACCATCGCGTCTGGGAAGATGGCGAGCTTGACGGCGATCTGTTCATCCGCGCCGGAGGTATCTATACCAATACTATCCCCAACCGTGAACCGGTTTGGGTGGACGTGCCTCAGCCAATCCAGGTCGATGATGGTTCGCTGATTGAATTCACTGTATTCGGTGAGGACGAGGATGAAAACGAAATTCTCACCATCGAATACTTCTCCCGTGACCTGCCCGATGCCGTGGACTTCACCGATCACGGCAACGGTAGCGGTACGTTCTCATGGCATACAACGTTCGATGACGCGGGTGAATACTTTGCCATCTTCACACTCAGTGATGGAGAACTGGAAACGCAGACTGAAGTCCCGATTACTGTGAATGACGTTAATCGCCCACCGATCTGGATCGATCCTCCCGAATCGGTCGTCGTCGATGAAGGTGAAATCCTCGTGGTTGACATGCGCAGCATCGACACCGACAGAGATTCCTTGACAGTCGTTGTCGATCTGGGTGATCTACCCAACAACGTGGTTCTCGATCCTCGCGGCAGCGGGAGAGTGCTCCTGATCTGGGAGCCCGGCTTCGAAGATGCTGGGATTTATCCGGTATCATTTACTGTTTCAGATGCCGAATTCGATGTGACCGCTGAAGTAGCGGTAGTAGTTCGAGATGTAAATCGCCCGCCCGTGTGGGTTGAATATCCTGAGAATAACACAGTGGATGGCTATGTCCAGCAGGATCTGAACATCATACTGCAAGCTGTCGATCCTGAGGGTGGACAGGTGCAATACCGCTGGGAATACGCCGCTGATCCACCTGCCGATCCGCAGGTTGAAACCGCGGTCGTCGCTGAAAGGTTCGATTTCACCATGTCGCCTACTCTTCGAGAGTCCGGTGAATACTACGTGCGATTTATTGCTTCTGACGGCGAGACTGAATCAGCGATCATAATACTTGTCAATATACGTCCCGACCATTATATCATCCGTCCCTCAGGTGCGGCTCACATACTGTTGCTCGATCGGGTAGTCTATTACGGCGAGAGCCTTGTCGAAGGCGGTGAAATCATCGGTGATGTCACCTTCGATGAGATCGGTGTGTTTACGCAGGAGGGTATCGTCTGCGGCGCCTTCCGTTTCAACGGTGAAAGTGAGAGAGCTTTGATAATCGCCTGGGGTGATTTCCGTTACACTGAAGACATTGTTGAGGGCTTTATACACGGTGAAGAGTTCACCTTCTATTACTGGGATCACGATCTGGGACTTGAATACGACGTGCGCCACGCCGTGAGAGCCGGTGCGACGAGATGGCGCTGGAACGGCTTCACACTGATGCAGTTATTCATCGGACCCGATCTTACACTGCCGATAAATATCCCGTTCGACGGGGAAATCTATCATCATGACTTCGGGGACGCATTCATTAACAATCAGGTTAACTGGGATGTCACGTTTACTTCGAGTGGTTCCGATCCGGTTGAAAACCTTGTACTTGAATTCAACGGTGCAGGTTTCAGTGTCGATGACAATGGACCGGTCGATCTCGCTGTCGGCGAGGAATGGAATGTCACCGTCACATTTGAACCCCAGGGTGTGGGCGATTTTGAAGCAACCCTGACGGCTCGCAACGATGATTTTGATTTCCTCACAATACAGCTTACAGGCGTAGGCATTCGTGTGAATCACTTTGTTGACTTCGAAATCACGGGAATTTATCACCGCATCGAAATACTTCGTGCCACCCTGCAGGGAGACACCCTCGAAGAAAATGATGAGATAGCTGTCTATACTCCGGGAGGAGTCTGCGCTGGTGCAACAGTGATCGGCGGAGCAGGTCCCTATTATCTGTCCGCCTGGGGAGACGATCCCGAAACGGGTGATGTGGATGGTTTCACTGCTGATGAGGAGTTCACCTTCAAGTTCTGGGACGACTCCGATACGCAGGAATATGAGGCGAGAGCTGTCCTCGTCAATGGATTACCGGTATGGACTGAGGAAGGATTTTCAGTCGTATCGCTGAGTGTGAGCGATCAACATTTCAACTGGATCGAAACCGAGACGGCTCATACGATGAGCATCACCAATGTTGATCTGCGCGGCATTGACGGCGAGGGTAACTGGCTGTCGGCAGGTGACGAGATTGCCGTTGTAACGCCGCTCGGACTTGTCGTAGGTGGAATCTATATCCAGGGAGACGGACCTTATGAATTCCCCGCCTATGGCGACAATCCGGCGACAGATAACGCTGTGGAAGGCTTCCTGCGGGATGAACCGATGTATTTCCACGTCTGGATAGCGGCAGATACAATGGAATACCTCGCCAGAACTGAGTGGCATCAGAATGATGTCTCCGAATGGCGCTCGGGGCGCACGAGCCGTGTGATTCTGTCGGTTGTGGACAGCAACATACCACCGCTTTGGCGGCCTCTCGAACGGGTCGATGGTCGCGAGGGTGTACGCGTTCAGTTCTCGGTTGTCACTTACGATCCCAATAGTGATCCAGTCTCAGTGAGGCTGGTCGAAGCCGACCTGCCTGAGGATATTCAATTCGAACGTCCAAGTCCGGATGCGGGTACTCTAACATGGATGCCCGGATATGAACATGCAGCTCAATACAGCGCGCTGTTTGAGGCGTATGACGGGTGGGATATTGAATATCTCCTGGTCGCAATCCACATTGAGAATTACAATCGTTCACCGGCGTTGGCGAATATCGGTGATTTTGAGATCACCGAGGGTCAGCCGTTTGCTATCGTTCTTGAACTGCACTCGCCCGAACCTGACGGTGACCAAGTAGAGTTCTCATCGGGCGAACTCCCATACGGCGCCACCATGGAGGACAACCTGTTCTACTGGACGCCCAATTTTGATCAGGATGGCACCTACGACATCACTTTCCGTGTTACCGACTTCGGTCAGCCACCGGCATACGATGAGGAAACAGTCACTCTTACGGTTCTTGATTCTAATCGTCATCCGGTTTGGATACCTGTAGATCCGATAACCTCTCGTGAAGGCGCTTTTATCCAGTTCATTGTGCGAGCTTACGACCGTGATGACTTGTTGGGGCGCGGTGAGGATAACTTGAGTCTGAGCGCCGGTAACCTGCCGAACAGGGGATTGTTCGAGGATCGCGGCGATGGCATCGGTTTATTCAGCTGGCAAACGAATCGCCTGTCAAGCGGTCAATACCACCCGTATTTCGTCGCCTTCGATGGACAGTACGGGGATACACTCGTGGTTGACCTGACTGTCCTCAATGCCAATCTTCCGCCTCGTATCGCTAATATTGAATCGCAGGAAGTGATGGTTGGGGATTTACTCGAGTTGCCTGTAACTGCTGAGGACAGCGATCCGGGCGATCAGGTACAGCTTGAACTGATTGCCGAAAACCTGCCCGATGGAGCCGAGTTTGAAGACCTCGGTGAGGGTCAAGGAATGCTCACATGGCAGCCCGATTACGACCAGCGTGGAGTCTATCCGAATGTAAGATTCACCTCCATCGACCCCGACGGTTCGCGTGATGTGGAGTCGGTAGTGTTTACAGCGCTCATTGTGGATGAAGATGCGCCGGTAATTTCACAGTTCGCGCCTGATCGCGGGGAAATCGTGCGCAATAATGAACCTGCAATTGCAGCGAATATACTCGATGAACAGAGTGAGATTGAAGAGTTAATCTTCGTGTTCGACAACGAGGCTATCCAGGACTTCGAGTACGACCCGAACAGCGGTAATCTCCACTATCAGCCGCGACAGGCGCTATCTGAGGGCAAGCATCGTTACCTTGTCAGAGCAGTCGATACATACAGCAACGTCGCTGTTGAGGCGGTAGAGTTCATCGTAAACAGCAATGCCGGTGTAATACAGGTGGATTCGCTGCGCGAATTTACCCAGCGAGAGATGATCTCTATCACAGGTTCCGCCGAGCCCTTCCTGACAGTCGAACTGTGGCGGAGTAACAGCCTGTTGATGCAGACCGAAGCCGACGAGCGCGGTAATTACCGTCTAAGTAATGTCGCCCTGATCGACGGTCTGAACATCTTTGCTGTCCGAGGATGGGATGGTGCGGGTAACGTTGCTCAACCGGCATGGGTACAGACCTATCGCGATGTCGAACCACCTGTCGTTGAATTACTGTCACCCGGTCTTTACAGCGCCAGTCAGACTCCACTCATTGAGATTCTAATTGATGATGCCGGTATAGGCGTGAGCGACGGTCAGGGTGAGAACGAGAGGCTTGGTATCGAGATGACCTTCGACGGTGATTGGATTAATGATTTCACTTTCGAGAATGACCTTGTTTCTTACCAGGTGCAGGACACCCTGACCGAAGGTGAGCATCTCATATCCATCTCTGCCGTCGATCGTCTCGGTAACTCCAATGAGCAACCGGTTATCTTCAGGTTCTTGGTTGATAGTGAGCCGCCAAACGCAGAGCACACCTGGTTCAGCCAGGAGGAAGTCGATTCAATATCCAACCGTAAACCTCCGATAACCATTGCAGTACACGACCCTCGTCCTTCGAGTCAGATAGATGAGGAATCAATATACCTCGCCCTCGATAATGAACCACTTGATTTCGATTGGGTCAGTTTGGACGGAGAGACTGGTTCGCTGACCTATACGTTTGCTGAAGATGATTCGCTTGACTTGGGAACCTACGTACTTTCCATAGAGGTTGCGGATCTGGCTGGCAACAGTTTCGCCGCTTCCGGTCGATTCTGCATCACCGAAATACAGGATGTAAATCCGCCTTATTTTAGTAACTTCTTCCCACCACCAAGTACAGTTGCAGGCGGCGGCGCCAGGGCGGAAGAAGGCGGTGGTGTAGATGCTGACACAATCGCATTTATCATCGGCGATGATGACTCCGGGGTGGATGAAGAGACAGTCTGGGTGATGATAATTGCCCTCAACGACCCCGATGATCCGAGAGACAACGACACGACCATCTATGAAGGGGAAGACCTGTTTCTGTCACCGCAGGGACATGCGAGAGTTCCTGTAATGAAACGGCTTGGTGGACTGGCTGATAATATGCCCTCCGAGATGCCCGGACTTGAGGAAGGCTTGAACGAGATTAATGTCTTTGGCGCAGACGATGATGGTAACGAAGGAGGAGAACAATGGGGCTTCTTCTACGATGATACACCTCCCGATGCACCTCAGTTGGATGAGCCCGAGAACCAGTATGTGAACAGTGACGAATTGACCGTCACCGGTACGACCGGAGGAGACTCTCCCGAATACGAGGAGGATTACGAAAACGAAACGGAAGTCCTCATCTACCTGAATGATGAGCTTGCAGCCACCATCGATTCCGATTGGGACTCTGAGTTCAGTGCAAATCTGACACTCACTGAGGGCGATAACACTATTTACGCTGTTGTTGTTGACGCCGGCGGTAACGAATCAGATCCCAGCAACTCCCTGGAGATATTCTTCGACCTTTCCGAGCCTGAAATCGATGATTTCACCGCGGTGAATGGACCCCACCTGGCGACAGGAACTCCGTCGTTTACGGCAACGGTGAACGATCAGGGCAGCGGTATCGACGAAGAAAACATAAGCCTTACAATCGGTGAGGCATTGGAAGTGCCGGTGCAATACAATGCGGAGGAAAACCTTCTGACCGCCCAAGTGAGCCAGGACGACGAACTTGAAGATGGCGAATACACGGCTAATCTGGTAGTTCACGACTTCGCGGGTAATACCGACTCCTCAGATTACGAGTTCGATATAGACACCGCACCGCCCGATCCGCCGATAGTGGTGAGCTTTGAACGATACACCGGTATTAACAGGGTGTCGCTTACCGGTGAAGGTGAGATCGGAACAGATGTCGTCGTATTCCTTGATGACGAGGAGATTGGCGAGATCCAGCTCGCCGATGCAGTTGAGTTCGAGTTCCAATACACAGCTCAGTCTCTTCCTGATACATCTTATGTCACATTGATAGCAGTCGATGCAGCTGAGACCGAGAGTGATCCAACAGATCCGGAAATGTTGGTCGTCGATACTGACCCTCCGGAATTCAGCCATACTTCCCCGTACCATGGCGAGATGGTTGAAGCGGAAACTCTAAGTGAGGTCACACTGTTTATCGACGACCCTATTTCGGGAATTGACGCAAATGAGTTTGAATTTACGCTGCGCGGTGATCCTTTCAACTTTATCAGTACTGAGACGGACAGCGGTTACTGGCTTACGGCGGATGTAAGCGAGGTTGAATTCAACAACGATGAAACAGTTGAAGTAACTGCTTCCGCCTGTGATGTGTCATCTCCGGCGAACCTGGGTCAGTTATCCTGGGAATTCATCACCCATTTCAACCAGGCTCCTGAAGTTCTGCTGCCCGACACCAGCTTCAATGAAGATGAGCAGCTGACTCTCGACATGCATGACTACATCTCCGACAGCGATAACTCCTTCGATGAACTTGAGCTGGTAGAGCAGATCCTCGACAACGAAGAATATGCAAATCTTATCTACGACGCTGAGGAAGGCTTCCTGCATCTGTTTGCCGAACCGGACTGGTTCGGTGACCTGGAGTTGACTGTTCAGGCAACAGATCCGGAAGAAGCTGCCGGTGCTGATACTGCAGCCATCGAAGTTGTGCCGGTGAATGATCCACCGAGTTTCCAGGATGTTCCTGAAGATGCCTCTATCTTCGTAGGTGAGGAATTTGCTATGCAGCTCAACGCGGAGGATATCGATCCCGATGATGAACTCATATTCATGTCCAACACCGAGTTGTTCGACGTCGGGGAGAACGGTCAGATACTGTTCACTCCAAGCGATGAAGAACAGGGTCTGCATGTAATCGAATTCTACGTGTTCGACTTGGAGAACGCCGGTGACACAACCTTGTTCCATCTATATATTACCCTCGAAAACCAGCCGGTTGAACTGATCGGACAGATCGGGGATATCGAGATTGACGAGGACGCCGAATCGCTCCTGTTCGTCGATCTGGACGATATATTCGAGGACGCCGATGTGGATACCATCAACTTCCTCATCGAATACGACAGCGATGGTATCCTGATCGAAATAGACCTGGAAACAAATGAAGCAACTCTAAATCTCGATCCTGATTTCAACGGCGAGGTTAATGTTACGATAACCGCCGATGACCTGAAAGGATCACAGGCTTCTGACGAGTTACTGGTGAACGTTCTATCGGTGAACGATCCTCCGCGACAGGTAGGCTTGCTGCCCTATTATATCCTGACCTACGAAGGTGATGGAGAAGTGATCATCGCTCGTATGGACACTGTGTTCATCGACGTCGATGAGGGGGAGATCGTCTATGATTGGGATGATACCGAGCATGTCAATGTTGAAATGGACGAAAACCTGGTGCTGAGTGTCATTCCCGCAGACGACTGGACGGGCATCGAATCGTTTATCCTGACAGTGGAGGATGGAATTAATCCCGGAGAACGAAATCCGCAGCGTGATGCGGCGACGCTCATAGAGATAACCATCGACGTTCAGCCTGTAAATGAGCCGCCACAGGCGCTAATCGACGATCCTTATGCAATCGAAATGCTGGAGGATCAGGAACCGCTGGTTATTCAGCCTCCGATCTCCGAGATGTTCATGGATCCCGATCCCGGTGATCAGATCGAGATTACCTGGGATGTTCTCGACGGTCCGATCGAACTGTCATTCGATCAGAACGAAGAATATCTCGTCGCTACCATCATTGAGGAGAATTTCAACGGCAGCTTTGACTATCCGATTACCGCTGGCGATTGGCTAGGCGAGACTGTAACCGTAACGCTAGCGTTCACGGTTCTGGCAGTAAATGACCCGCCGGAAGTAATCCAGGCGATAGCGGATGTTGAAGTCGATGAGGACGCCGATCCGCGCCGGATTGAGATCGTCGATCTGGATAATATATTCATCGACATCGATGGCGACGATCTGATATTCACCTTCGAAGGCGATCCCGCGCTTCTCAACATGGATGTCGATGAAGATAACATGTTGTTCTTCACCGCTGCGGATAATTTCAATATCCCTGATGGCGTTGAAATCACTGTCTATGCGGACGATGGTCACGATCAACAGCTCGGAGGAATCTTCGGTCGGGGCGACCCAACCGCAGAGGATGCCTTGCGCGATGCTGGGCCAGTAAGGGTATTGCGTACAGCCCATGATCCTCAAGAAATAACAGACCGAGATTCGACGCAGGAACGGCAGTTGCGTTCTGTCGATTATTTGTGGAAGCCGACTGAAGTCGGCTCTCCCGGTTCTACTCTATTTAATCAACCTCGTCGTGATGATGCAGTGAGTACTTCGTTTGTCCTCACCATCAATCCGGTCAACGACCCGCCAGTGGTTGTCAACCCAATCGGTGATGTTGAGATCGATGAGGACTACGGAGTCCTTGAAGTCGCCGACCTGAATGATGTCTTCGAAGACCCTGAGGGTGATGAACTCACCTTCGCAATTCTCGAGGGTATTGAAGAATTGAACCTGACTATCGACGAGGAAACCGGAGTTCTGACACTTGAACCGGCATCGAATTATAACGGTGAGTCAGAAGTTGTTATCGCGGCTGACGACGGACACGGTGAGGTCAGGATCTCCTCTACGGTTCAATTCAATGATGGACTGCGGCAGTCCCGACTTATTCGGGATGGTATGATGCAGCGTGCCATCAGGCGCGTGAAAGTCGCTGATACTGAACGAACGCCAAGCCGTGACCTCGCTGTCGATGACCGGTTCATGGTCAACATTATTCCCGTCAACGACCCGCCCGGATGGGAGGATACGCATGGTGACAGCATTGAATTCGTGGTAACCGATCTGATAAGCTTTGAGCTGACAGCATTCGATATCGACGGAGATGATCTCTCAATAACGTTCGACGATCGCAACGGCATTCCTGAAGCTGCGGATTTCACAGATCATGCGGATGGTACGGCGTCATTCTACTGGCAAACCGGTTATGATGACGATGGCGTCTATGACCCGCTGTTCCGTGTTTCAGATGGCTCCCTCTCCACCCTATTGGGAATCAGGATCATTGTTTCGGGAACGCGGGAACAGGTGATAAGCCTGGGTGAAGGCTGGAACATCGCTTCGCTGAACATCGAACCTGCCGAGGAATTCTGGAGCGATGGCGAAGACCGCGGTCCGGATATCTACTTGATGCTGGAAGCGTTCGTCAACGATAATGACGAACAACTTCTCTTCCTGATAAAGGATCAGAACGGCGATTTCTGCCTGCCGTCCTGGGATTTCTACGGCATTGATTTCTGGAACACTCAGCATGGCTACTGGATCAGCATGGACGCCGCTTGGGACGCAAGCTGGTACGGATCGCCGATACTGGCTTATGCACCGATTGATATAACAGCGGGTTGGAATATAATTCCCTACTATCCCATATACGACCTTGATGCCAGTGAGGAGAGCGATTATTATGTTCTTTCTCCAATCATTGAGCATGTACTGAGTGCCAAGGATGCTGTGGGTAACTTCATGTCTCCGGTCAACAACTTCTCGAACATGTCGCCATGGACGCCTGGACAGGGCTATCAGCTCAGGGTCGATGAGAATATTACCCTGGAGTATCCTGAACCGCTGGATGAGGCAGGAGTGCGCACTTCATCGGATGTGACAGACGGACGCTGGACTGCACCGGTGGCAACGGGTGAGAACATGAGTGTACTGATCAATTCACTAACCGATCATTATTCTTCTGATGGCAACCAGATAGCTGCCTTCAGTCGATCATCGGGTCGTCTCGTCGGCGTCGGCATAGTTAACGAAGGCTCCTGCGGACTTGCAGTATGGGGTGATGATCCTTATACAGAAGAAAAAGAAGGATTGTCGGATGGAGATGAGTTCAATCTGGTTCTCTGGAATACCGACAGCGGGGAAGAACTCAACCTGGCACCATTAACCTGGCACATTGGCAGCGGATTGAACTATACCGCAGATGAGCTAATCGTTCTCGATGCAGTCGTAGAAATTCCGATACCGGATGATTTCTCGCTGTTCCGGAACTACCCGAACCCGTTCAATCCATCCACACGGATAGGTTTTGAATTGCCGCGAGAGTCAGATGTGACACTGTCTGTTCTTGACATTTCCGGTCGTCTGCTCGAAGTCATAGTCTCAGGCACTTTACCAGCGGGACATCACAACGCCACATGGAGTGCTGATAACATGCCGACCGGTGTTTACATCTTCACTCTGGAAACTGAAGGAGTTAAACTGGTTACAAAAGGTGTGCTGATTCGATAGATAATTCGTACCACAGTCCCGACGCTTCGGGACTGCGGTCGTTAGTACTGGTTTTCACTGCAGAGTGGGGACACTCTGCAGCACATAAGAGTGTCTATCCACCTCTACCCCGGCATTCCTTCTGAAACAGCGAGTGCCGGGGTTTTCTTTTTTTGGCAAATATAAGAAACCGTTTCGGAAGCGATACTGCTGCTTGACTTGTAACTTATGTTTGGTTAATATGTTTCTGGTTCTTCGTCCGTCAGCTGACGGATTGGTGGGGCGGACATTCCTGTCTGTCACTTTTTGGGGAGCGTCAACTTCAGTCGGCGAATCCGTCGTATTGCGGATATAATAGAATAATCTGAAACACGACTTGCGAGCAAGTCATGCCACCCGCCAATGCGCCGTCATTTCAGCGTAATTCAAAGAGTACTAATAAACATTCTGAGTCTATAATTTGGCTGATAGAAGAGATAATCGTCTGAATAAGATAATCGATGTCCTGCATGACGCCGGCGGCAGACCGATGCTAGTAGGCGGATGCGTCAGAGACAAGATTATGGGTATCGAAAGCAAGGATGTCGATATCGAAGTTTACGGGCTGTCCATCGAAGACCTGTATGACTGTCTTGCTCCGTTCAAACCGAAGATGATTGGCAAATCGTTCGGAGTCATCATGGTCGATGATTTTGACATCAGCCTACCGCGACGTGATAGCAAAGTTCCTGAGACCGCGGAGAAAAAAGGACACCGGGCGTTCGACATCTCTACCGATCCAAATTTGTCCTTTTCTGAGGCTGCTTCCCGGCGTGATTTTATGATAAACGCCATACTTGAAGATGCGTTCACCGGTGAGATCATCGATCCTCATAGCGGCGTCAGGGATATAAAGCAGAAAGTGATTCGGCATGTCGATGCCGATCATTTCAGCGAGGATTCGCTACGGGTGCTCAGAGCGGTTCAGTTTTCAGCGCGATTCGGCTTTGATATTGCTGCTGAAACATTGGAGCTCTGCCGCAGCATCGACCTTACGGATCTGCCCAAAGAGAGGATACGAGAAGAAATTTTCAAACTGTTGGTGAAAGGGAAAAGCCTGCTTGAGCACGGTATTCCGGCGTTGATCCAGACTGGTGCAATCACTGTTTTCCCAGAGATTGTGAATATGCTGTATTGTAAACTTGATCCTGAGATTCATTCCGAACAGCATCCGCGATATCTTGAATCAGACAGGGAAATCCCTCTACATAATGCCTTGGTTCATACTGCGTTTGCGCTGCAGCATGCCGCGGATAATTTCGCATTTCCATCTGACAATGACCGGTTCAGGCTGATGCTGGGAATCCTCTGTCATCACATGAAAAAACCGGACACTTCAGATCATGATCCCGGAAACAGGCAGACTGAAGAAACTGTCTCAAATGCAAAACGTTTCCTGAAGAGGCTTACTGATGCAAAAGAGCTGATTAACGGAGTTCTGTCTCTCGTGAAAAACCACCTGTTTCCTCTCGACCTTGCGCAAGGAAAAGACTGCATACCCGATGATACACTCTTGAGACGTCTTGTGCTGAGGGTGAATATCGATGAACTTCTCCTGCTCGCAGAGGCCGATATGTTTGCCACTCACTCGTTTGAGAATCCAAGACAACTGATTAATTCAACACGCAGGATGTTTCATGAACGTATGGATGCTATCGGCATCCGGGATTCTGTGCCGGAACCGATCATCCAGGGGCATGATCTCATCTCTGAGGGCATGAAACCGGGACCTGAACTGGGCAGGATACTTAAGGAGCTTTTCGAGAGACAGTTGGATGGTGAGTTCGATACGCTTGGGGGTGGTCTAAATGTTTACAGGGAATTGTACGGGTGACGGATTCATCTAAGAACCAATAATTTGAAACACGACTTGCAAGCAAGTCGTGCCACCCGCCGACTTTAGTCGGCGAATCCACTTTTCAGTACCGGGAAGAGGAAGTATCGAATCTAAAGGAGTTGTCAACAATGGCTTTGAAGGTAAATCAGGTGGATAACCACAGTGGAATATCGAAACAGGATGCCAGGCAAACCGATGCCGGTCCAAGAGAGGATGAATTTATCGAGGAATTTGAGAAAGAACTCGAAGTCCTTTTTGAGAATGTTATTGAGAGTATTCCTCCTGAATATCAGTATCCCGACCAATGCCGAGCACGAATAAAGTACTTTGATAAAGTTTATAGAACACCCAATTTCAAGAAGACTCCCTGGAAACTGTCATCGGACATCATCGCGCAGGAGAAAAAAGTCGGCATCGTCGAGGTTTATTACATTCAGGAGATGCCAACTGCGGATGAAGGACCTTTTCTTAAACGGGAAGTCGAGCTGATCAATACTATTGCCAATCGGTTGGGTGATTTCATACATCACCAGTATCTCCTGCAGGTTCAAGATGATGCAGAGCATGACGAGATTGATTCAAAACAAAACAGGACGCTTGAATGGCGGATAGCGCTGGGAATGACGCGCAGGATAGATCGGGCGATGTTCCTCAACATCACCCGAAAACTGCTCAATCACCTCGCCTGGAGCGACATTAGTGAGGCTAAGGAAATACAGCAGCGGATCGATTCTGATGAACCCACCGAAATGAGTATCCTTGCAGGCGAGATAGGTGATGTAGAGGCTGACAATCAGCAGAACATCCTGGATCTCAGCGACGAAGTATTCGATATTGCTCAGGAGAATCTGCCATCGGCGGGTTTACTCTCGCTCATACAGGACTGGATGCAGGAATATCGCGCCGGTTTTCTGCTTAAAACCCTGATTAATATGAACTCCTCAATGGGTGAGATCAGTGATGCAATTCGACGTTTTGTACATCTTGTCCCCAAAGGAGTTGAACTTTCGTCTGCTGCCAGGGAGGGTCTGCGGGTGTCGCTTATCAGGCGGTTTCTTACCGATCAACTCGATTATATCAAGATCGCAAAGGACTACGTGGAGATAAGAGATTTCCACGAACTGATGAAATGCATAATCTTCCCTGCCGATGGTCATGGACAGCTTGGCGGGAAGAGCGCAGGGTTGTTCCTCGCACGTCACATAATTAAGAAGCATGGCGCTGAGAACGAGCTGTTGCGGAATATCGTGTATCCGAAGACATGGTTTATCTCTTCAGACGGATTGAACAGTTTTCTGCATTATAACAACCTTGAAGAGGTTTCCGAACAGAAATATAAGGACACGGAACAGATCCGGCAGGAATATCCTTCTATTATTCAGCGATTCAGAAGATCCCAATTCACTCCGGAGGTGTTCCAGGGACTCTCGATGGCTCTGGATGATTTCGGTGAGAATCCCATAATTGTCCGCAGTTCAAGTCTGCTCGAAGATCGCTTTGGAGCAGCGTTTTCGCGAATGTACAGGAGCTTCTTCCTCAGCAATCAGGGAAGCAAGGCTGAACGCCGCCAGGCATTAATGGAGGCGATTGCCGAGGTTTACGCTTCGACTTACTGTGCCGATGCCATAGAATATCGTGCGGAAACAGGTTTTATCGATTATCGCGAGGAGATGGGGGTCATCATCCAGGAGATAATAGGCAACAGAATTGGGAATTATTTCCTGCCAACTTTTACCGGAAGCGCCCTCAGCAGCAATGAATTCCTCTGGTCTTCACAGCTTCATCAGGAAGATGGTTTGATACGGCTGGTTCCCGGTTTGAGTACTCGCCCAATGGAAAACCACAGCGGTGACTCTCCAATACTAATTGCTCCCGGGAAACCCAACCTCAGGATGTATGCGAAAGACGATGAGATCATCCGAAAAGCTCCCGTTAACATCAACGTGATAAATCTGGAGACCAACAGCTTAGAATCGGTCAACATCCGCGATTTCCTGCACGAAAACGGTCCACAACTCCCCGGTGTTCAGGAGATAATTTCAGTGGTACAGGAAAACCGGCTCAAGCAGTTATCGATGGAGGATATCGATTTCGAGCATGATGAAATAGTGGTTACATTTGAGGGATTGTTCGCAAACACATCGTTTGTCGAGACAGTAAATAAAATATTGAATACGCTGAAGGAGACGATGGATACGCCTGTGGATATAGAGTTTGCTTATGACGGGAAGAATCTGTTTCTTCTCCAGTTCAGACCTCAGAGTTTCGCAACTCCGGCTTTCAGACCTAAATAGTGTTTGTTGAAAAATTTCCTTCTGTGTAATTCCTGCGCAGTAGGCTGTCTGAGAATGTCATCTATCCGCTGGAAGACGCCCTCGTCTTCCAGC
>JABMRV010000058.1 GCA_013202285.1 bacterium
ACTTTTTCAACAGGAACTAACTTATTAAGTTAAGTTATCAGAGGCAGTTTTCAAAGAAAAGCATGACAGATGTAAAATCCGACGATTAATACTTAATCATCCGTAAAACAAACCGTATATTTTTTATATACAATCACAGTACTATTATCTCAAAGAGGTTTTCATGAACACAAACATCTGTGAAATCATCACGCTCGTCGATGGAATGCACCTTAAGGGCAAGAGCAAGGATGGTCTGGTAATAGATATGGATTCACGTCCGGCAGGGGTGATCCCAAAGGGTCCTGCTCCCATGGAACTTGTTCTGCAGGCTATCGGTGGATGCAGCGGGATGGACATCATCTTTATCCTAAAGAAACGGAAACGTGAACTGGAACAGTTCGAAATCAGGATTGAAGGAACTAAACGGGATGAACATCCGAAGATATTCGAGGAAATAAATATCGTTTACAGAGCAAAGGGTGAAGGGATAACTATGAAGGAACTTGAGCGTGCTGCATCTCTCTCGATGGAGAAGTATTGCTCGGTCAGCGCCATGTTGAGAAACAGTGTCAAGATCAACTGGAAGTGTGAACTGATAGAAGATTGATTCTTCGCTGAATCCGTCACCTGACGGATTGCTTTCAATGTGAGGATACCCTGAGTTTGTGGAATTTTAATCTCTTCGGTGGGGCAGGCGTCCTCGCCTGCCCTATCCCCCCTTCTATTGAAGGGGGGAATAAAAGGGGGTTCTCAATCTTCCCAACAATGAAACAATGAGACAATGAAACAATCCAACAATATAACAATACAACAATACAGCAATCTTTCTCACTTTCACACTCTTCTTCTCACCTGTATCAGCATCAGCTCGCAGAATTGGAACATATCTTACACTCACCCACCATAATACTCCGAAACATAGTCCGGCAACCATCCATCCGCCCAGAACATCACTCGTCCAGTGTACTCCGATGTAGATGCGAGAAAAACCGATTGTTCCCGCCAGACCAAAGCAGACTAATCTCGTCCGAGGATATGCCCATCCCCACCAGAACGCCTGTGCGGCAGTGTTGGTGGCATGCGAAGAAACGAACGACCAGGAATTCTTATAAATATCGGTTATCGGGTTGGGAATCACAATCCAGGCGTTATCCTTCCACATGTGAAGCCCCGGCAGTACGTTGCAGGGTCGAATCCGCTCTATAAGCGGTTTGATCATCCCTGATGAAATCTGATCGGTCAACAGTATCAGGATCAACGCTCCGAGCCCGATGAGACGTGATCGACGTTTCCCGAATATCATCACCGCCAACCATGCGACTATCAGTGGTATCAACCAGGCACGATCACTGTCGAAAATCGGCATCGACCAGTCGAAAACCGGATTACTGATGTTTACATTCAAGAAGTACATCAGCTTTGTTTCGACGCTTAAAAGAAAATCTAACATGGTTTAATACTGTTATGCACAGGTGTAAGCTTATTGAATCTTTTATATTTACAGACTTATTGTGTTGGTTCCCGTCAGGTTACGTCCCGACGAGTCGGGACTTGAAACCCGGCAGCAACGCTACAATTGATCTAAAGTAACATTTACGATCAAAGTACTACTGCCCCTTCAAAGTCATTATTTCCCTCTCGTTCAACTTCCGCCATTTCCCCTTAGCTAACCGACCCAGACCAACCGCTCCGATTCTTACTCTCTTAAGTTCAATCACCTTGTGACCGATCTCTTCAAACAACCTTCGGATGATTCGTTTGCGACCCTCATGGATCGTCACTGACAGTTTTCCCCGCGCTATAAGGACTATCTCGTCGACCTTAACAACACGCTTATCAATGGTGATACCTCTCATCAGGCGTCGATAAGCATGTGGAGTCAGAATCCGATTAGTTCTTACATGATATTCCTTCTGAATCAGATGCTTCGGGTGCGTGAGTCGATAGGTAAACTGCCCGTCATTGGTTAACAGAATCAGACCGCTGGTGTCGCGATCAAGACGACCTATCGGGTGCAACCGAACACCGATATTGACAAGATCGGAAATACAGGCGCCCTCTTCCTTATCGGGTGACATCGTTGAAACAATGCCTGTCGGTTTGTGCAGCATCAGGTAAACAAACTTACCGGATGTCACAGGTTCAACCTGTTCGCCATCAAATTCAATGCGATCATTATCCTGTACATCACACGCAGGATCTGTGATCTGTTGTTTGTTCACCGATATCCTGCCTGAGACGATGAGTTTCTCAGCCGAACGACGGGAGGCAACACCTGCCGATGATAAATATTTAGCTAATCTCATAACTATTTGACATTATACTCGAAATGGTGCACTTTGAATATTTAGTATCAATCCCTAATCCAACTGTAAGATTAACACAAGTGCTGCAGGATGTCCCCATCCTGCAGCGAAAGCCAGTACCAATGACCGCAGGGTGAGGACACCCTGCGGCACGAACATGTTCCGCTCTTTTAATAACTTGCGTTGTTAACGCTGGATAAGGGTATCAATCATCCTTAAACGGCAGATGTTTTCGTTTCCTCGTATTTATGGAGATGAGCTTTGAACCGACTTTGCGGCTCTTATACAGCTCCTTGAGTACGCGTTTTGGTACTGATTCACGTCGTTTCTTTTTTCTATCCTTGACATCCGGCAGTTTGCCATGTTCACTCTCCCACTTCCGCATTGCCTGTTTAAGATCTTCGAGCAGTTTCTTTGCCGGTCCCGGAGGTAGTATGACAATCGTTTCGCCAAATTTGATGTACATCTCCGCGCTGTTATGTCCAACGGAAATACGATCAACTTCAATCGCCTTCCCTGATTCACTTTTATCCGGAGTCTTTGATTCCGGCTCTGAACTTGAGTACTGAACTTTCATTCTTCTCTTCGCTCCCCGGTTAGATCTCCCATCTGCAAAATTCAACTGCTCTCTTAATCATCTCCCATTCCGAATCTGCATCCGACAGATCCTGCCCGAAATCGGTGCTGTCCCGATCAGCATCCTCCTCGATTTCGGGTTGAAAACCGGCGAGGAATATCCTCCCGCGTTGGTATTCAAAGGCGATAGCAGCCGGATTACCCGTAACCACATAATTAAATAGAACATCTATACCCGGTCCAAGATTAACAAATTGAGGTCCGCCGAAATAGAGTGTCTGGTAATGAGAAGGATTGTCACGTGTTATCGAATGAAAAGGATCGACAAGCTGAATGGTTGTCATAGCATAATCCGGTGGGACTGCTATGACATTTAAGGGATAGTCGGCGATACCGTTAAACAGCCCTATTCCAGGCCAAATCCCTGAATTACTGTCCGCAATTGCCGATCCGCCGCCAAAGCCGATAAAACCTCTACCGGACGCAACAAACGATTTCACCTTCATTCGACCTACAGGTCCGAGTGTGCTGATAATCTCCCGAGTATCGCCTCCGGGAAAAAGTATGACGTTAAATCCATCGAGTTGATCATCCAGTATCTCGACTATACTAATTATACCGACACTGTAGCCGTAGAACTCAAGAGCGCATTTCGCAGCGATTACCGATGCATCCAGGCTATCAACATCTGAATAAAGTGCGACATCTGCTACATGATCCAAACTCACAGACGATGGATCCTCGCAACCAGATAGTAAAAGGAAAAGGCAAAACCATACCGGAGCGATCCGACCAGCGTTATAAACTTTGTTTCTCATCACAATGTTGAATATCTTTTATAAAGTGTCAAATTATCAACAATGAAATGTAATTGATTACTTCCATGAGTACAAGATAATTTCCCCGTTTACTGCAAGGTCAAGACACCTTGCAGCGTGAGAAGCAAATTTATCCAATATCTTACAGTATTGTCACCGGATCATGGTTCATCTCTTGATTACTATACCGCATTGATCTCATATTGTATTTTATACCTGTAAAACTTTTCCCGGAGTATATAAATGGAAAAATTCGACTATGCCATCATTGGCGCCGGACCAGGAGGTTATGTATCCGCAATTCGCGCCGCACAGCTCGGATTAAAGACCGCGCTTATTGAGAAAGATGAACGACTCGGAGGCACCTGCCTGAACGTAGGCTGTATTCCATCGAAGGCGCTGCTCGAATCCAGCGAGCTGTTCTATCAGGCGGGACATAAATTCAAGGAGCATGGCATTATAATAGATAATGTGCGGTCTGACCTCCCGATAATGATGACACGTAAGAATATAATTGTGAAGACACTAACCGATGGAATCGATGATTTAATGAAAAAGAACCAGGTTTCGGTCTTATGCGGTACGGGACGTTTATCATCCTCTGATAGTATCACTGTTCAAAATGGAAACGAAACTACAAGCATTGAAGCCAATGCCCTACTCCTCGCCATGGGCAGCATACCGATTGAACTTCCCTTCATGCCTTTCGACGGGAAATACATCGTAAATTCTACCGATGCTCTCTCCTTCGATGCAGTCCCTGAGCGCCTTATAGTAGTCGGTGCGGGAGCAATCGGTCTTGAATTGGGCTGCGTATGGTCACGGCTTGGCAGCAAGGTCAGCGCCGTAGAGATGCTCCCTCAGATCGCACCATTCGCAGACAGGCAGATGTCGATCATGCTACAGCGTTCGCTGAAATCGCAGGGGCTTGAATTCTACCTGGGATCCACCGTAACCGGCGCTGAAGTTAAAACAGGAAGAGTATCTCTGACGTTTGAAGATGCAAAGGGTGAAATAAAAACGCTCGATGGAGATAGGATTCTGGTCGCCGTGGGGCGTAAGCCCAATTCAAGAAATACCGGTTTGAAGGATATCGGCGTAAATATCGAAAAGAACGGCAGTATCCCTGTCGATCTGAATTTTCAGACAAATATTCAGGGAGTTTACGCGATTGGCGATCTGATCCACGGACCAATGCTTGCTCACAAGGCTGAGGATGAAGGAATTGCCGTGGCTGAGATCGTCGCACATCATAGGAGGACGGGGCTCCGTACCCGTCCATCTAACCAAGCAGGCAATCCGGGGCATGTCAATTATGACACAATCCCGAACGTTATTTATACTTCACCGGAATTGGCGGTTGTCGGTCTCAGTGAAGAACAGGCTAAAGAAAAGAATATCAAGTATAAAACAGGCAAGTTTTACTTCCGGGGCAACGGACGTGCGCTTTCTCTTGGTGAGACTGACGGGCTGGTTAAGATATTGGCTGAGGAAGAGACGGGAAAGCTGTTGGGAGTTCACATCCTCGGACCACGAGCTTCCGACCTGATCGCAGAGGCAGTGATTGCCATGGAGTTCGGTGTTACAGCAGAAAAGCTGGCGCGCACTATCCACGCCCACCCCACCCTTTCCGAAGCGGTTAAAGAGGCGGCAATGGCAGTGAATAAAAGATCGATACATGGATAGGATTCATCATTGTCCTATCAGCAAATATTTATTCTCCTCACGCATCAGGCTCTTGCTCAGGCTGCCGACCATGAAATCGCCCAGTAATCGCTTTGAATGAACACCGAAGATCACGATGTTTGAATCATCAAGATAATTATTCTTGATCTCATCTATAATGTTCTGCGGTGTCCAGACCTTCTTTATTTCCTTAAATGAATGTGCCCGTAGAAAGTTCTCGGCTTCATCGAGATAATAATTGGCAACTTCCATATCAGAATGCGACATGATGATGGTAACTGAAAATTCGGCAGTTCTGACCAGTTGAGCAAAACGCTGCAAAGCTCGCGCAGAAGGATGACTGCCGTCGAACGCCACCAGAGCGTTGACTTTACTCTCCGGAACCTTGAACCTGTCCGGAACCGCCAGAATAGGCGTTACGGTGTGATCAATAACCTCTTCGACCGAATCTGCCTGCCTCGCAGCACAATCATAATAGTAACATGTACGCAGACCGATCACCACCAGATCGTAGAATATTGAATCCTTGATGATCTGATCGCTTGGATTTCCCTGTCGCTCAGCCAGTCGATATTTGACACCGGCTTTCTTGCACCTGTCCTCAAAGTTTTCGAGCAGCATCTGGATATGTTCGAGAGCCTCCTTCTCCTTCTTCTCAATCAGGTGGCGGGCGTAATAGATACCGCCGGCGGGGATCGATCCGATGGATCTCTCAATCCCGGGTTGATCGAGAACGGCTAAACCGGTCAGCTCAGCGCCGGTGATATCCGCTGCGTAGCAACTCCAGTTCAATGCCGCTTCAGCATAAGGTGACGTATCTAAAGGGATCAGAATTCGGCGTAACATGATTCCTCCTAATTCTCAGGTACTAATCAAAAGGGTAATGGCGACTATTCAGTGATGTTGAAAAAGTATTCAATTTGTCATTCCCGCATTCATCTTGTCATTCCCGCATTCATTTTGTCATTCCCGCGTAGGCGGGAATCCAGGCAAGAACTTATTATAACACGGTTTCCTGCTTTCGCCAGAATGATAATATTAGATAAAATCCTTCAGATCCGGTACTTTTTCAACAGGCACTTTTGAGTGAAATATAGTCCTGCTGTAAAGCATATGCAAGAACCCACAGATTACGGTCAGGGATTAGCTCTAATACCATCCAGAACAACTTTTGCCTCAGGAGCCATCTTGAAGAAACCTTCGAGTCTTTCGCAGATATATTCTTCACAGTAAGCACAGTTCACAATACCCATTTTCTCACCGCAGGCTCTGATCTCGCACATACTGCAGTATTTGAAATGTCTGCCTCCCACAGTAGTGCAGCCGTCACAATTAATATCGTCCGGCTTGATATCGGATTCAAACATTTCTGACCAGTTTTTGGCAACCTCAGCTCGCTTGGCGTCATCGTCTTTCTGGGTGGCGATGTAAGCGCCACAATCGCTGCAGACAATACCGCACATAGCAATGATTTTCTCCATTGTTACTCCCGGTTTGCTGGAATATTAAGTGCTGTCAACGTTTCGTTTAAGTGCTGTCAAACGTCTCGTTTGACAGTAGGATTCGTACAATTATTATATTATCAAACGGGACGAGTCCTTTGAAATATTCACTGATAGTCAATTTTTCACCTAACCGTCATTCCTGCGTAGGCAGGAATCCAGACA
>JABMRV010000059.1 GCA_013202285.1 bacterium
AAACCTGTCCAGCAATCCCCGCTTTCGCGAGGACATGGCTGGACAGAATCACCCATTCATTGAAATAAGAGGTTTACAATGGGACATTTTGGGATAACAGAGATAGTCATAATCGCAGGTGTTGTAATCCTGCTCTTCGGAGCACGCAAGATACCTGAATTGATGCGAGGACTGGGAATCGGCGTCAAGGAGTTCAAATCCGGACTAAAAGACGATGTGAGTGAAGATGATGAAACTGATGGTGGTAAGAAGAAAGATGAAGAAAGTGAGAAAGTTTGAAAGTAATCAAGTGATCAAGTAAGCAAGTAAGAATAGGATACACATGTCTAGCGAGCTGGACATGCCACCCGTCGGGGAATGTCTGCGCTCCCCATAAAAATGAAACATGGGCAAACAAGTAGCCCATGCCACACATTGTAAAGATAAACGAGTTTAACTTTTGCGAAAAATGCGTCTGAGCAGGCTAAGTATCACAACCAACAGTAAACAAGCAGCAACCACCCGCCAGATCGAAAGCACAAAACTGGTTGCCGTCATCACACCGTCTTCGTTCTGAAGCACATTCCCCGAAAACTCCCAGTTTATGCCCTCATTCTCATCTTTCACTCCATTTGAAGATGTTATCTTACCAGGCAAAACAACATTGAACCGAAACATGTCATCTTCATTATCTTTAGTTATCTGATACTCACGTTCTATGGCGTCACCGATCCTGCTGAAGAGATTCGTCTTCTCATAGCCAGTGATATCAATCAACCTTCCAAGGAAAACCGGTCTCAAATCAGACCACCAGTCGAGATCCAACATGGACGGGTCTCCGATGTCCAACTCATTGAGATACTGATGCAGGTCCTCCGACCATCCCGCCCTGCCGATTGAGAATGTGGCTTCTGAAATATCGGCAAGATCGGGAGATCGACGGACTGCAGTATGCCAGACGCGGTCAAAACGCCGAATGTATCGATTTATATTCCATTGGATTATACCGAGTGCGAATTTCTCTTCAAGTATCTCGGTCTCCATCGAGGTCAGGTTTTCGGAAAGATCGTCGCTTTCCAGCGCTTTGCACTCAGGTGGAACAAATTCCCAGATATCGCTGTATAAGTTGTTGAAGTTCCTTGAATATATTATTCCTGTGAAGTGGTACTTGATACCGAAAATACCGGCGATTCTTTCGATTGACAGGTCTCGCCTGAGATGTAGAGAATCTTTCTCGGTGCACTGCCAGTCGAGTTTTTCGTTCAGACCTGAAAGATCGCTTATTGTAAGCCGTGCCTCGAAGTTCTGTGTCCTTTCTTCGTCACCCTGCTCGATCCAGCTCCTGACATTCCAGAGGGTTGAATCCGGCATCAACTGCCTGTCGTCATCGAAGTCCATCAGGTCACCCCTGGCGAGGTATAATACATCGATGCTCTCATCACGTAAGACCCTGATGTTGAAACTGTGTTCAATGCAGCCACTGAGTGCGACCAACAGTGTCAGGACAATGACAACACAGTACTTGATTGCTTGAATCTTCATAAAGTTATTTCCTGATATTAGTGAGGAAGTGAGAATAGGATAATTGTTATATTTCTACATTGTTAATTGTTGTATTGTTCGATTGTTTCATTGTCTCATTGTCTCATTTAATTTTATCATTCAGTAAAATCCGGATACCGTGTAATTACAATAGCCTGTCTGGATTCCCGCCTACGCGGGAATGACAAAGTAGCGTGGGAATGACATTAGAAATATCTCAATGGAATTGAATTCAAACAAGACTTGCTTGAACGAATATGATACATTACTTTGACGACAGTGGAAATTCGAAAAAACATCCCAAGTAAAATGGTATAGAATTCAGACAAATGCAAGTTACTTTAGCAGGATATAATCTCGACAGAGAGATCATCGATCAGGTTTCCAAGCTCTGTTCAGGTTACCCTTACAACCCCGGTGATTTTCAGTACATTTCCGATCTTCTGACTCAATTAGCAGATGAATCTCTGACGCCGGAAACCCTGTCAGCGGCTTATGCAAGGATAAGCCGTAGCGATAAGGGCATCGCCGAATTGAGGCGCGAAGCGAGGAATTCGGTCAGCCGTACGCGTAGAACAAATGAACGGATCATATTCGGATTAGGTCATGCCTCAATCGCTGAACATGCCGTTGTCAATTTCGATATAACCGATATTTCAAGGCTCGCCTTGGAAGAGCTTGAATCACACCGGCTTGCTTCATACACGGAAGCCTCTCAGCGTTATATAGCCATGAGCGGCGATTTCATCATTCCCAAGGAAGTATCGGACGCTGGTCTGGAAGAGCGATTTCGTGACGACTGCAATCGATTGTTTGCCGGTTACCGCGAGCTTATCGGTAAGCTCGAAGGTCTTTATGCGGATGTAGCTGAACGAGATCGAAACACCAAGGCGCGTGAGGATGCCCGCTATGTGCTGCCTCTCGCCTGCAGGAGCCAGGTCGGAGTAACCATCAACGCCCGTGTGGTCGAATGGATGATCTGCAACTTCAACCGATCTCATTTGGATGAAGTACGTGAAATGGGACGTCAAATGCTTATGTCGGTTAAGAAGATAATACCTTCTCTAATCAGATACACCGAACCCAATCGCAGTCTGGACACCGCTCAGAACGAATTATCACATCTAAGTCAATCTGTTGTCGGTTCCGGATCCAAGGGAGATGAGCCTGCAGTTCAGTTGATCGAATCACCTCAACATGGCGAACAAAACGCCCTTACGGCATTATTGTTCAGCAGCGGTGGAGGCTCTTTTACCGAATATATGTCAGTGGTGGAGAAGATGAGTCCGGAGGAGAGAAAAGAACTCCTTGTTACTGCACACAAATGTATCTCAGAACATGAACCGGTCAGAAGAGAACTTGAGTTAGGCAGCTTTACTTTCAGTGTTACTTTAAGTTCATCAGCCTTCGCACAGCTTAAAAGACACCGCATTGCAACCCTGATCGCTCAATGTTATCAGCCTGAGTTGGGTGTAACGATTCCTCGAAGCATTATCGAAGCAGGTGGTGAAGAAATCTTCAATGATAGTATTAATATTTCCAATAAACTTTACAACTTACTCAAAGAAAAACTCGATAACGAGTACAGCTTTAGCGCACAATATGCGTTGACAAACGCTCATCTCCGACGCGTTCTGTTCCGTGCAAACGCCAGAGAACTTACGCATCTCTCACGTTTACGTGAAGATTTTCACGCACAATGGGACATCCGGGGAATAGCCACTGAGATGATTCGATTTGCGCGTGAAGCATGCCCTGCCCTGATGCTGTTTGCCTCCGGAAAAGACAGGTTTGATAAACTCAGTGATGAGTTGTTTGGGGGGGGATAGTGAGAAAGTAAGAAAGTGGGAAAGTAAGAAAGATTGCTATATTGTTGTATTGTTATATTGTTTGATTGCTTGATTGTTTCATTGTTGTGTATTTTGGACATAGTGGGAACAATACAGTGCCTGACGGCGGATTCGTCGAATGAAAAATGGGCAACACGAAGTGTCTGTCACAAGTAGCCCATGCCACATGGCTTTGAACAACCCCCCTTATTATTCCCCCCTTCAATAGAAGAGGGGATGGTGCAGGCGAGTTTGTTAGAATGATATTGTTTAGAGGACTGATATGAGAGAGATTAGATTTTGTAATAAGGCTGACTGCAGGTTACCGGCAATACATGACAGCGACACCTGCTGGGAGCACCTGCATGACAAAGACGGCTATCGAAATGAAATCGAACAGGGCGTCGTTAACAGCAGAGAGTATCATAATGCTGTCTTTGTCGGAGCCGGATTAGCCGGTTTGAACCTGGCGGGTATGATCGCCAACAATGCGGATTTCACCGGCGCCGATCTCTACAATGTTATCTTTGCCGGAGCCGATCTGCGATGGTCTAAATTTGACCGCTGCCGTTTTAACTACACATCCTTGGACCGGG
>JABMRV010000002.1 GCA_013202285.1 bacterium
AGACACATTGTGGTAAAAGTAAGGAGTGGTTTTGATGGATCGAGAGCCTATTAACGGAAACCCACCGAGGAAGATAGATGCAATTTAAGACTAAATCAGCGCTCATGCTGCCGGTTGTGTGGTTACTTCTCACCGTACTTATCCCCGTCACAGGACAGGCTGAGCTGATCGAGGAGAGCGGTTCGTTGTTGGAATTCATTGCCGGAACCGATGCGGGCAACTGCGCTTACAACAACTGGATCAGCCACACCAGCGAAGCAAACGAGTTGCCCCTTGAAACCGGTAACTTCGCACCGCCTGAATTAGACCAGGAGACAAACGGTTTCGGCGCTTATCAAGTGGTAGATGATCTTAACTGGCGCACTGCCGACGGCATAATAACCACCTGGTCGGTTATATTCAGAGCTTTGTTTCAGGGAGATATTGAGACTGCGGATGATAGCCTTGCCGAATCCTGGTTTGCAGACAAATACGAGATCGTGCAGCTCGACGACAATCCAGTCGAATATCTGATTTTGCGGGAGGTTTTGAATCCCGGCTACTCCGACAACAACGGCACCCCTGGCGACCTGGGTGACGATGTTACCGGTAGCTTCGACCTCGGTTGGGGGCTTTACGTTTTCAATCCAACAGCGTCAAATCCGCAGGTAATTATCGAGGTGGTTCATCCATCGACTGATTATATTGCACCTTACATCGCCATCGACGCCTTCCTTACAATTGGTGCCAGCTGCCTCTTCATCAATGGCGCCAGTCGCCATATAGCATGGTCAGGTGGTGAATACTCATCGGAAACCTCATTGTCAGATCCCAGCCGCAATGCGCGCACGCCCTTCCACGAAGCCCACAAAGCCGCTGTGGACTTGATTGACGGAGAGTTCGTAATTCAGGTTCACAGTTATAACGCCCATCCTTTGCACATTGGGATAGGTTCCGTACAGCTCACCGTCGAAAGGGAAAATAGGCGTCATCCTAACGCACCTCTGATGAACTGGGATCACATCGACCTCATAAGCCTTACACCGAACCCGCCTGTACCTTCGGGTGAGAACTGGCCCTATTCTGAAGTCGCGATGGTGGATTATTACACAGCTTACTACGATACTGTTTACGCCAATATAGTTTGCTATCCTAACAGCTACAAGTACCGCGGATACATTCCAATACCAAATGACGTCGATCTCCCGGGGACAATAGATAACAATCAGATGGTTGATTGTCACGATGGTCACGATTTCGTCAACGATCACGAAAACTGGCTGCACATTGAATTTGACGAGTTCCCGGACGTCGTCAGATTGGATCCCGTCGACATTCTTGACTTTTACGATTATGACGAGGAGAATCTCGCAGTTCCGACTTATGAGAATTACGCAGAAGTTGTCCACTACTATCGTCCGGTCTTTACTGCTGTTAAAGACTACTTCGAATATCAACCATCACAGGCGGCATCCCTCAACGAGGAAGCCACATTTCCGGATTTCTATATGGGCATCGATCCGGATTGCGCTTATGAAAACTGGGTCAGCCACATCTCAGAGGGGATAGCCGACCCCGGTTACAACGATTACGGTCCGGATCTACTTGACAGGCAAACCAACGGTTTCGGAAACTTCCAGCTTATTCCGGAAGATGTCGGTGGAGACAGCCTGCTCGAAAATTGGAAATCCATATTTGAAGCTTTCATCCAGGGCAATACCGGTACTGTGCAGTCACTTCTGACCTCCTCAAGGCTGGGTGATATATATGAATTGGTTACCTTTAGCGATGGAAATATCGTTCTGAGAGAAGTGCTCAATGATTTCTATTTCGACGACAACGGCAACGAAGACGGCAGTGATGACGTTACCGGTTCATTTGATTACGGCTGGGGATTGTACGTTTACAATCCCAACGCCACCTGCCCCAAGGTAGTGATTGAGGTTGTTCACCCCTGCGATGATTATATTGCACCACCTACAGCACTGGACGCCTTCCAGACAATCGACGCGGGATTTCTGTTCGTAAGCGGGGTAGGTCGTGAGGTCGTCTGGACCGAAGCAGCGCCCTACTGGAACTCAAAATCGCTGTCAGATCCGTCACGAAATGGACGTCATCCCTTCCAGATGGCACATGAGGCTGCAGTCGATCAGATTGCCGGGGAGCTGGTAATCCAGATTCATAGCTATGATACAGAACCGGAAACAGACCCGAATCCCCGCGCTGACTGGCGTTCAGTGTTACTGTCTGTCACCGATGACCTCTATCCCAACCAGCCTCTGATGGACTTTGCAGAGTATTTCGATATAATCAGTCTCACACCTGAGATTCCGGTTCTGCAGAACAGCATCGGAGGGATCGACCATGATTCGGTTACTGTACAAGAATACTACGGAGCACAATATAGTAATTTCCCCCTTTATCAATATCGGGGCTATGAAGACGCCTCATATACAATCGACAACTCAATCGGTCTTCCGGGCTATGGGGAAAGTCAACAGATGCTCTATTCTCATATCGGGCACGATGATAATAATGACCTGGAAAACTGGCTGCACCTCGAACAGGACGAATTCCCTGGTGTCATTGAAGAGACGGAAGAGATCTCTGTCGCGGATTTCTACAATGCGGGATCGAGCGTCCCAACCTACGAGAACTTCGCGGATGCCGTCGATTATTACCATCCGTTTTACGATGCAATAAGCGCATACTATGTACGTTTCGTCGTCTCACGCCTGGAATGGGTAATGATAGGGATTCCGACCATAGTTCCGAATGGCGATCAGGATCTACTCTTCGGCGGCGATTTCCTTAACACGGATCCAGGCTCCCAAAATTGGCGGGTCAGTCGATGGGATGTGGCTGATAATCAATATATTCGCTATCAGGAATTGGAACTGCAGGATGAAGATCTCGGTGATCCGGCAGATTTCGCTCCCGGATTGGGGTTTTGGGTCATCCAGGATGTAGCTGATAACTGCATCCTAAAAATCGAACAGAACCAGTTGACTGGAATTGTGGATCAGACAGACAGATATGGCGTAGCAGTCAACCCACCTCTGAACGAAAACCGTGGCTTAACCCAGATTGCCAATCCGTTCCACTACCCTTATGACTGGCGTGAGACACATCTCCTTGTTGACGGAGATGATTATGATATAGCTGCCGCTGCGGATAGTAACTGGATCAGTGGTTATGCATATACCTGGAACAGCAGTTCTGAAAATTACGTGCTATTCAATTTCACCGGAGGTGAACCTTACACCATCGATACCTGGCAGGGTTTCTGGTTTGAGCAGTTCGACAACGAGATGGATATAGAGGTAATGTTTACACCGCTTTCGATGCAGGATGCTCCACAGGCTAACCCTCCGCGAAGAGACGACAGAAACGGGAAGAGCAAAAAGGATGAATGGGCTTTGAAACTCTCAGTAGAGACGACTGATGGGGATTATCGTTCAGATAACAATATTGCGGGCGTTAATCGTCAATCTGAAGATGATTATGATTTCCTTGATGCGATTGAATTCACGCCGATGGCTTCAAGATATGTTCAACTATACTTCCCGCATCCGGATTGGGAGGTCATGGCAGAGAAATTCACTTACGACTACCGCACGACGAGGTTTAATGAACCAAAGATCTGGGAGTTCACCGTCAAAGTAAGTAATCTGCCTAATCGCGAGTTTGATGTGAGTTGGTCTAATATCGGTGAAATGGATAATCGCCTCTTCTTACGGCTTGAGGATGGTGAAGAGGAAATGTTATGTGATCTGCGTGAAGCAGATGCGTACCGGTTCAGGAGTGACAGCACCAATAACCAGGAGATCGATTTCAGGCTGACAGTGGGGCGTTCTCGTGGTCGCATTCCACAGGATGTGGAAGTCAGTCTTGATCCTGTTGTAAATCAATTCGGCATAGTATCGGTCTATCCCAATCCGTTCAATACAACGGCGATTATCCGATTCGGACTACCTTATCCGGGCAACGTATCGCTACAAGTTTACAACTTGGCAGGACAGCAGGTAACAACACTATATAAAGGTCACATGCAAGCCGGGATGCATTCTAAAACTCTGACAGCCAGTGACCTGCCATCCGGATTATACTTCGTGCGGTTGAAAGCATCCGATCAAGTGTTTACGCAGAAGGTTATGTTGATACGGTAGATCCAGAAAGATTACGAGACGTGTCTGGTGTAAAGACTGTACACTTTTAACAGAATTAAGAACTTACTTGATTTTCAGCTATAATATGGTTAGATTATAATAACTATGCTGATCGCCTGCCCACCTAATCGGTATACCGATTTCTGTGAAGAGATTATTATGAATAATGCAAGGAGAAAAACATGTACAACACAACCCTTTTCTTAACAATCATCTGC
>JABMRV010000060.1 GCA_013202285.1 bacterium
AATCTATATCGCTATCTCAGACACTGGAGGAGGGATAGATCCCGAAGAAATCCATAATATCTTTCTCCCCTTCTTTACTACTAAAGAAGTCGGCAAAGGAACCGGGTTGGGGCTGTCAGTCAGTTATGGTATAATAAAGAGTTTTAAGGGGAGAATCGAGGTGGAAAGTGAACTTGGTAAAGGTACAACTTTTACCATTATTCTCCCCCTTGAGTAATTGCAGTCAGATTAGGAGTAATTGACATGAAAACAATCAAAGACATAATGCTTTCGCTCAGGGAATATGCGGTTGTTTCAGAGGATGATACTTTACTGGATGCCCTCCTGGCGTTGGATCAGGCACAGATCAATCTTCCATCTGATCGCCAGCCACATCGGGCAGTATTGGTGAAAAACAAGCAGGGAAAGATCGTCGGCAAGTTAGGGCATCTCGGCTTTTTGAAAGCGCTGGAACCGAAATATAGCATTCTGGGTGATGTCGGACAGCTCTCCAAATCCGGGTTGAGTAGCGAATTCATCGAATCGATGATGGAAAACTATCGTTTTTGGCAGGAGAAACCGACAGAAGTTCGTAATCGCGCCCGTCATCTGAAAATTAAACAGGTAATGAAACCTGTAAAGGAGAATATCGATGAAAACAGCACGTTGGCTGAAGCAGTCCACCAGATGGTCATGTGGCAGACCTTGTCGATTCTGGTAACAAAAGATAATCATGTAGTCGGAATTCTCAGGCTTTCCGACCTGTTCGCAGAAGTTTCCGATTTCGTTAAATCATCGACCGGCTAAACTTAGTCAAGAGGATGGAGTTATTTATATGCCAAAATTGCTCTTAGTTGACGACGAAGATAAATTTCGCATTTCACTTGCCAGGCGTCTCGAGTTGCGCGGCTACGAGACTGTAGCTCTCGATAGCGGCATGGAAGCGGTCAAGGTCGTTCGCAACGACCCTGAGATAGACGTGGTAATCCTCGACCGCAAAATGCCTGGTGTGAGCGGTGAACAGGTATTAAAAGAGATCAAGGAGTTCCGACCGGAACTGCAGGTTATCTTCCTGACCGGACATGGCAGCGTCAAATCGGCAATGGAAGTCGGACGTCTGGAAGCTTTCACTTATTTAGAAAAACCGTGTGATCACGACAGACTTATCGAGGTAATCGAAGCGGCTCGCGCCAATAAGGCTCAGGTCATGGAGCGGCTTGAAATTCCTCACGTAGAAAAGGGCTCACTGTACAAATGGCTTATGGGATCGCATAATTCCCGACCGGGAGTAATCATTCTCGGACTGTTATTATTCCTTGGACTTATCCTGCTGCCTGCACCGCAACGAATGACTGAGCTGCTTTCAGCCCGAAAAACCAACTCCGCAAACGATCAACATTTAGGATATGTGTCCTATAGCAAGCTGAAAATGGGTGAATCAATTACCGATTATTACGCTCGTGCTTATAGGCTTGGTGAAGAGATTGAAACAGAAGACGGGATGGGGAAAACTCATCGAATGACCATCGAACAGTCCACTTTCCGCGCCAAGGTTATGCTGGGAACGCTGGTGGTTGCAGCACTCTTCTGGGCGACAGGCGCCCTGCCTATCGGCATTACCGCACTGCTGGTTGGAGTGTTCATGTATCTACTGGGCGTCATGCGTCCAAACGATGTCGCCGCGGCTTATGCCAAGGATGCGGTTATTTTCATCTTCGGGGTGCTGGCACTTTCCAGAGTCATCAGCAAAACGGGGCTGGATCGTCGTATTGGTTTACTGCTCCTTGGACCAGCCAAATCCCTGCCAAGATTATTGTTCATCTTTCTTCCACTGATGGCTATCGCCTGTTCTTTCATCTCCGAGCACGCGCTGGTCGCCTTCATTATGCCGATGTTCATGCTCGTTTATATGACTTCGACGCAGCGGGAGGGAATAAAGAAAGACCATGCTCTGGCGGTTATATTTGTGCTGTCGCTCTGTTTCGCCGCCAATTGTGGCGGTCCCGGTTCACCGGCAGCTGGAGGACGCAACGCCATAATGATCGGCATCCTGGCTGATTACGGGATAGCTCCGACGTTCGGTCAGTGGGTCAAGTATGGTCTTCCGTTCGTGCCGGTAATGGCTTTGGTTATAGGCGCTTATTTTTTCATCGTTATGCGGAGAAAGGTCAAAGTCAAGGAACTTAATGTTGCATCCATAGTGAGGCAGGCGTCACACAAGATCGGACCGATGGATCGAAAGGAATACATCACTGCCGCGGTACTGGTGGGGTTGATCTTGCTGTGGATCACCGCGAGTGATACGCTCGGCATGGGTGGTCCTGTCATAATGGCGCTGGTTGCACTCAGCCTATTCAGGATACTGCAATGGAAAGACATCGCAGGTATTCACTGGGAGGTTGTAGCATTATACGCCAGTGCCTGCGCCATGGGTAAGGGATTGGCGTCCACCGGCGCTGCACTCTTTCTGGCAGATTCGTTTATCGGAATCCTACCGGATTTCATGAGTAGTGGTACAGGATTGGCGATGGCGACGAGCTTATTCACCGGCATTGCTACAAATTTCATGAGCGACGGCGCCACCGTTTCGGCAATAGGACCTATTACGGTTCCGATGGCGACGATCGCTGACACCCATCCCTTAATGGTCGGTTTAGCGACAGCTTTCGCTTCATCTTTCGCTCACATGCTTATCATCGGCACTCCCAACAACGCGATAGCCTATGCGATGGCGAAAGACCCCGTTACAGGTGAGCAATTGGTAACATTAGCAGATTTCCTGAAACACGGCTTTGTTGTATTACTCCTTTCCTTCGCAGTACTGTGGCTCTGGACGTTTTGGGGTTACTGGCGGTGGATAGGATTTTAGAAGGGATGAGGGATGAGGGAGAAGGGGGAAAACAACGACATGAGTGTTCTGCTTAACACGATTACTTTTTTTATGGAGCAATATAATGGAAAGTAAGATTAAACTTCTGATCGTCGATGATGAAGTTGCTTTTCTTAATTCAATCGCCAGGCGGCTTGAGTTGCGTGATTTTGATGTCACCAAAGCTACCAACGGCAAAGAGGCATTAGAGGCTGCACAAAATAAGAAATTCGACCTCGCACTCGTCGATCTTAAAATGCCTGGAATGAGCGGTCAGAAACTGCTGGAATTCCTCAAGCACGATCACAAGTTTCTGGAAGTCATCATCCTGACCGGTCACGGATCGCTCGAATCCGCTGTTGAATGCACCAAACTTGGGGCTTACAGTTACCTGCCGAAGCCGTATGAGCTTGATCGCTTGATTGAGCTGCTGAAGGAAGCTTACCAGGCTCGCCTGCAAAAGAAATTCGAGAATGACCAGAAACGGATGGATATGATAACCAAGATCGCCACGGGAGACAGCGCACTTGGTATTATGCGCCGGTTGAGAGAACTGGATGATGAGGAAAAGTAAATCTTTATTTCATCGGAATTGAGGGTACCGAAAAGTGAAACGACCTGTCTATCACTCTCGGATCGTAATGGTTCTGCTTGCAGTTTCATTAATTCCGCTTTGCCTGATGGGTGTAGGATCCTGGTTTGTATTCGGAAGACTTCGTGACCTGTTCGCCGACTTGAATCGCTCCAGCTACGGCGATGATCTATACAACGGACTTGACGCCAATGACCCTTCATCGGGATTATTCTTCGACTTTTGAAAGCATTCGATCAACTGTTTACACAAGGACGATTACACTTGAACTGTCAGGAGAACCAATATCATGTGGAATCATCATCGACGATGAGTATCTTAATTGCATCGCTTATTTGTCTATTCCAATCGTTTTGTGCGGATTAAGAATCCAGCACTTCCCTTACTTTTCGAGCTAAATCGGTGAGTGTGAAAGGTTTTTGCAGGTAAGGCTTATCCGAGTCCAAAACACCGTTGTGGACTATGGAATTGGCAGTATAGCCCGACATAAATAACACTTTCACATCCTTCCCAAGCGCAGAGAGACGGCTATTGCAAATCTATATGTAATAATGTAGTATTTCGATTATCTAATTAAGGTTGCGTTAATGCGAGTTTTTTCTTATCGTAATATACAGTAAGAACTCAAATAGTGAAGAATCTCTTATAAAGCTGTTATCTTGTTATGATAACATGAAAAGAACATCAATGAAAATACTCCGCATTGTCTCGCTGTGGCTGCTGGCGTTGCTGATCACAGGCAGCATCTTCATATATCAGAAGAAGACCGGACCAACCAATCCGGTAACCGGTGAGATAGCGCTCGGTTCGCACACAATTCACTACGACCTTAAACGAACTCACGGAGGAGAGAGCGATCACGAGGTTATTATCGAACTGCCCGATCCTTCCGCTGAGACATGGGCGAAGGAAATCGGGGGGATTGTATTGTGGAAACGGTACAAATTGGATGAACCGACCCGAGCCATCCGAATGCAACAGAAAAACAGGAGTGATTCGAAAGGTATCGACCTCTCAGCCTATCTGCCGCATCAGCCGCCCGCCGGGAAGCTCGAGTATCAGGTCAGATTGACATTGGGAGATGAACATGTTATCCTGCCACCCGATGAGCCCGCTGTTATCCGCTTCAAGGGAGCGGTTCCTGACTGGGCACTATTTCCTCACGTCTTCATTATGTCCCTGGCATTGTTCGTAGGAATGCAGGCTTTGCTTTCAGCCCTGATCGGTTGGAAGATAAAAAAACAGGCATGGATAACTCTGGGACTGATTGTCGTCGGTGGTCTGATATTCGGACCGATTGTGCAGAAGTACGCCTTCGGCGCATTCTGGACCGGTTGGCCCCTCGGAGAAGATCTAACCGATAACAAGACAGCGGTGATGGCAATCGGCTGGCTGATCGCTATCCTTAAGTTGCGCGGTGAGAAAGGCGAAAGACGCGGTCGCTGGTGGGTTGTTGCGGCAACAGTGCTGATGTTCGTGGTTTATTTGATTCCTCACTCGATGCGCGGCAGTGAACTCGATTATTCAGCGCTGCCAGCGGACAGTCTGGAAAGCAGGAATCAAGAATAGAATTCAATAACTCATTCGTTCCCGCCAGGTTTCAAGCGTAGCGTAACCTGGCGGAAGAAGCTGTCAGGTTACGGACTTCGTCCTTGAAACCTGACACCAACAATAGAATAAACCTGTCCAGCAAGCTGAACAGGTCACACATTGATAGTCCGCCAGCTGGCGGATCAATTAACGGATTCAGCAAAACCGATTTTTTCAGCAAGCATAACTTAACTTAATCCCCAAACCCTCTTATTTCAGGTAATGCAGGGGAAAGTACAACACCCGCTGATGACTGATAACTTTTGATTACTGATTAACCCTCCTCTTCCCCTGCTATACAGGTTGTCCAACAGCACGATCTGACAAATCCTCACATTCTGCCTCCCGAGCACCTGACAACCTGAATGTAGAATTAGGAAATAATGCTGTACTCTGTTGTATGTTCCGGTACTTAAAACCAGGAGATCAAAGAGTGAGTGCTAATCGTTTCCATCTTCTCTTCCTAGGTGTTCTGCTGCTGTTGATGTTATTTGCTTTCCATCACCCTAAAATGTTTGATGACGCCTTCGTTTCCTTCAGGTACGCTCAGAATCTGGTCAATGGTCAGGGATTGGTCTATAATGCCGGTGAGAGGGTTGAAGGTTATTCCAATTTTCTCTGGGTGATGCTGATGGCAGCCGGACTCTCAATGGGTGTATTGCCCGAACATTTCTCGATCTGGCTGTCGGCTCCCATCTACCTCGCATGCCTGATCCTAACCTATCAGATTGCTCTGAAAATAATCAAGAACCGGACACTCGCGTTGATTGCCATGATCCTGACCGGTACAAACTGGACAGTTGCATCCTTTTCAGCAAGCGGTCTCGAAACTCCGCTGCAACTCCTCGAATTCCTGGCAACGGTGTACATCCTAATACTCGGCAGCGAGAAGGGATGGAATTTCCGAAGGAGTCTCTCTCTTTCGCTGATTCTCAACCTCGCCCTGTTAACGAGACCGGACGGTGTCGTCCTTGTAGCTGCAGGATTGTTCATCTACTTCAAATCATCCGAAAACATCAAACCGGGAAACATCGCCGCAACACTGATCCCGTTCATCCTTGTCATCCCTCTTTATGCAGCATGGAAGGTTTCATATTACGGTTCGGTGCTGCCGAATCCGTTCCACGCCAAGGTGCATGGATTGAGCGGTATCCCCTACGGTTTTTTCTATCTTTACCTGTTCTTGATGTGCTACCTGCTGATTCCCTACATCATTTTCCCCGTCATCCATTGGAGAAGCCTGATTAGGATTGACAAAGCAACCGGAATACTCGGCATCTGTGTCCTGTCATGGACAGCTTACGTAATTCTTGTCGGCGGGGATTTCATGGAATTCCGGTTCTTCGTCCCCGTGATACCGTTACTGATGATTCTGCTCATCCGCCAGATAGTAACCAGCATCCCGGGAAAAACCCTCCGATATAGCCTGATAGCAGGATTGTTCCTCGGAACGATAAACAACAATATCGTGTTTGGCGGTCTGGTGGGAGGCTGGGGCGTACAGAGTGTCAAAACTCTCTCCGGTGCTTTGGACGGTCCAAAGGAGAATTGGATAGGTCTCGGTAAAGAACTGAGGAAACTGTTCGGAGACAGCGATGTTATCATCTGCCTCGGACAAGCCGGAGTGATACCATACTATTCCGGCTTAAGAAGTGTCGATATGATGGGCATGAACGACTCCGAAATACCCCGAATCGGTAATAAACTCAGTATCATGGCTGGACATCGGTTAATCGCTCCATTCAGTTACATCTGTGACAAGCAGGTCAATCTGATCCTGCTCCCCAACAACTTCACCTTTGATGAAGCCACGTTCCGTTCCTGTGTAAGTCAACTGAAGTGGAAGGACTTATGTCGATATTATCTGAATCCGGACGAACTGGTACATGGAAGGATGATCGATGAGGCGATCCTGCTTGGAATTCCGTATGATGAGAATCTAATTACTGTCGCCTGGTATCTCACACCTCATCAAGCCATAGAGAAAGTAATCAGGGAACGAAATCTGTATCGCATGCGTCTAATTAGACCAGTTTTTAGAAGAACAGGATTACCGTAAAATATCAAGTGGAAATGCTTCAGACGCTCTCCGCGCTTTTTCTTCTCTTTCTCGCCCTGCGATAAAACTGTAGTAATCGCTTCCAGGGCAGTTTGCAAAGTAGAATTGCTGCCTCAAATATCACGACTATCGGGCTGACTGAGAAAGAGAAAAAGAGAGCAAAGCGAGGACTGGCGCTCTCAAAATCCGCGCCTATGCGGATTTCACGCTGTGGCGGGTTATGGAATGCTGTCAGCGGCTGTGTAATCCCGAAAAGAACTCCGGTCAACGCCGGATCGGGAGTGGCAATATTCAGATCTACCTTCAGGCGATCCATCATGGTAAATCTTATCGCGCGTTTGCTCAGATCTACCAGCCATGCTGCGAGTTTAATAACCAGATCTCTCTCGTTCCATATATCCTTCAGGTTCATCTTCCCGGTTTCTTTAACCTTTTCCGGCTTCCTCTTATAGCGTCGATCTGGTCTCGCTTCAGCGGTTTCGGGTATGGGTTCGCTTGCTTCGCCGTTCTCTTCAGTATCCGGAATATCCTCAGCATGACTTTCGTCGAGATCTATCTTCTTGTCATCCGTCAACTTCTTCTTCAGGGGAAATCGAAAAAAAAGAATCCTTAATATCATGATTTTCTGGCGAATGTCCAGTTTCAAACCGAGGAGTGGACAGTGCAGCTTTGTGAGGAAGCGTCCCGGTCCGAGATCTCCGCTGAGCCGTATTCTCGGCAACAACACCCCCGCCAGAACCAATCCGATGATTATAAGAAAGTAAAGCAGGTTCAGATCACTCCTTGAATGTGTGAACTGATAAAAGACTACCGGTTACTTGATGAGTAGAACTCTGAGGATTACCGGAACCAGCAGCATTGCAGCCGTAGCCTGCACTCCGCGGTCGCGCTCTCTAACCACTGCAGTAGCCAGCATACAGCCCATCCCCGCGGCTAATAGCCAGTAGATCCAGAAGAGTATCGTGTAAAAAATGATCGGCATTACACAGTCTCGATGAAATGAAAGTAAAAACCACTGTTTCATAAGATATATCCTTTACAACTCTCTCGCAACATTTTTGCCTTTCGGAATTCAATTTTACTATACTTGCTGATATCTCATTTACTTTTCAATATGCGTGCTGCGGGGTGTCCCCACCCAGCAACTTAAGACATGTTTTACACCCGCAGGTGAGGACGAGTTCTTTGAAATATCCACCTGATAGTCAAGTTTTAGACCTAACCGTGTCATTCCTGCGTTACTTTGTCATTCCTGCGTAGGCAGGAATCCAGACAAGTTTGTTATCTAACAATATAGCATTTTCTGGATTCTGGCTTCCCAGTGTGACCGAGAATAGCGATTTCTGCCTCACTGCCTGCGCGGGAATGACAAAATGAATACAGGGAATGTCAGCACTCCCAAATCCATCTTCAGCCTCCGATTATCGAATACACATTCAATCGAACCCATATTATTACAGTTAATTGGCTTGCTATTCAGAAATCATGCATCTATATTTCTAAGCTAAACTGAAAAATCCGGAGAAGCCTTGTCTGCATTCAAGAAATCTTTTGATGTCGGAAGGAGAAAATTCCTCCTGACAACAGCTTCAGTATTACTGATTATAAGCTGGTTCACCATCGGCTGCGCTCCCAAGTGGAAGGTCACGCCGCTTGAACCACCGCCGGAGCCTGTAGCTGCCGAGAACGGGATCGTCGTCGCAGCACACCCCATGGCTGCCGAAGCCGGCATATCGGTTCTTAAAGACGGCGGTAATGCCGTCGATGCAGCGCTGGCTGCGCTGTTCATGCTCAATGTTGTCGAACCACATGCCTCCGGTCTTGGCGGCGGCGGTTTCGCCATGGTCAGAACCGCCGGTGGTGATGCTAAAGTCGTCGTCTATCGTGAGCGTGCGCCTGAAAAAGTCGATCCCCTCTTTTACACCGATCCGGCTGATACGCTCCGTGTTCGAATGAAAGCCGGAGCGACCGCTGTCTGTGTTCCGGGCGCCGCAGCAGGATGGGCAGAACTGTACGAACGGTGGCACACTTTACCACTGGAAAGACTGGCAAGAGATGCCATCACAGCCGCCGAAGAAGGTTTCCCCATAGATCCAACCCTCGCCGGACAGATTGCCAACAACTACGCAAAACTATCTGCTGACAGCATCCTGGCGGAGACATTTCTCAAGTGGATTGAAACAGGTGACACGCTTCAACCTCATGCCTACATTCCGTATGAAGTGGGCGATACATTACGACAGCCCTATCTTGCCGCAACATTGCGTACGCTTGTCGAACGAGGTTTGAGGTCCTTCTACCGCGGTCCCATTGCCGAGTCGGTCGTTAACGCTGTCACCAGTGGCGGTGGAACGATGTCTCTCGACGACCTCGAATTCTACCAGGTTGAAGTTACAGAACCGGTGCGCGGCGAATACAGAGGTTATGAGCTGCTGTCGATTCCACCGCCAAGCAGGGGCGGTGTGGCATTGATCGAGATCCTCAACCTCTTTGACGTCACTAATGCTACTGAATACGGTCTTGGCAATCCTCAATCCACTCACCTGATGTCGCAGTGCATACAACAGGCTTACACCGATGCGCGGTTCAGGGTGTCGGATCAGAGATTTATCAAGACCAAGTGGAAGAGAATGTTAATGATGGATCATGCCGGGCTGGCTGCAGAGGGGATATCCCTGGAGACAAAGGCTGAAATGCGTTTCCCAGCCGGTGAACCGGACAGTGAGGATCATGGAAACACTTCTCACTTGGTAGTCGTCGACTCTGAAGGTAATGTCGTGTCGCTCACCCAGTCGATTAACTATTTCTTCGGCGCCGGAGTGATGGCGGGAAGAACCGGACTTCTGCTCAACAATCTGATGGCTGATTTCTCCCTGCCACCCACAGACCCTGAACCCGGTTTACCATTCGACACCCTGAACTATATTCAGGGGGGAAAACGCCCACGATCGAACATGACTCCATTGATCATGCTCAAGGATGGTAAACCGGTCCTGATTGTCGGTACGCCGGGCGGTTCACGCATCATGGCTGCCATGGCTCAGATCGTTGTAAACATCGTTGATTACGACCTCGACATATCTGCTGCCATCGACTATCCCCGCTTCTTTCCGATCATGGAGCATATAGTGCTTGAGAACCGGATGGATATCAAGAGTCTGAAATATCTGAGGAAAGCCGGTTATCAGATCCACATGGCAGGTCCTTACAGCACCTATTTCGGGGGTGCGCACGGTATAACCCTGCCCCCGCTCAGCGACGGTCTCCTCGGAGCCGCCGACAAGCGCCGCGGTGGGGCAGCGCGCGGTTATTGATAAACCTCAATGACGGGAAAACTGACAACCGACAGACTGGAATGGGCTTTGATTTATCAGCATTTTCCAATTTTGTCATTCCCGACCTGAACGGAAATATAGCAAAAAACTGTAATTAAGAAACGACTTTACAATATGTTACGTGAATTATTTCTTTTTGAATCTGGATTCTGGCTTTCGCCAGAACGACGAATCCTTAATAATTCAAAGAATTTAGGAATGCCTGTTCCACCAAACATGGCAGTGAAGTAGTGCCTCCTTACAATATTCTCACATACGGCTGGTGGATATTCCTGGTTATGGTCGGAGTGTTTATCGCGCTGGCATTCTGGCGTCGTCAACCAATCGGGATATCGCTCATGTTCGGCGCCATCGCCGGCGGTCTGATGAGCAGCCTGCAGGGTCAGGGACTCCATCCCAGGCATCTGGTGGAAGGGGCATTCACCTATTTTGACCCGATGCTGATTATATTCACCGCCATGTTTTTCATGCGGGTCATCGAGGAAAACGGTGCACTGAAATCACTGGCAAACCTGATAATTGAAAAATTGGGGCGAAAACCGCTGCTGTTAACGGTTGTGATCACTTTTTTCATCATGTTTCCCGCCATGTTGACAGGTATCACCACCACATCCGTTCTGACCACCGGAGCGTTGATAGCTCCCATCCTGATCACTCTCGGTATGCCGCGCGTAACAACCGGCGCCATGATAGCTCTCATCTCAATTATGGGGATGTTCGCTCCTCCGATCAATCTTCTGGCGATGTTAATCGGGCAGGGAGTAGATCTGCCATATATCGGGTTTGCCGGACCGCTGGCTTTTGCGGCGTTCCCACTGGCACTCGTCGCAGCGTTTACGTTAGGTTACCCTTTTTTAAGGAAAGCGAACCCGCAATCTCCGCCTTCGGAGAAGCCGGGCTACAGATTGAGCAGATTGATACTGTATCTACCGCTGCTGGTTGTGGTAGTGTTAATGGCTGCTGTAAGGCTGTTCCCCGGGACAATCCCGGACATCGGTGTTCCGCTTATTTTCACCATTGGCGGCATAACGGGCTTGTTCTGCGGCAGGAAAGTCTCCATGCTGAAGGCTGCGTACCGCGCGCTGATGACCGGTCTGCCGGTACTCGGTCTATTAGCCGGCATCGGTATGTTCCTCCAGGTGATGACATTTACCGGAGTCAGAGGACTGCTTGTGGTCACGGTTTTATCGCTGCCGATCTCACTCACGTATCTGGGGCTGTTCATCAGTCTTCCGGTTTTTGGCGGGATCTCAGCCTTTGCTTCGGCGATGGTTTTCGGCATTCCCTTCCTGCTGTCCTTGTTGGGTCTTAACGAGATCGTGGTCTGTTCAGGCATTGCTCTGCTGGCTGGATTGGGTGATGTCATGCTGCCGAGTGCAATTGAAGCGAGGTTTGCGGCTCAGATCAGCGGAGTAAAAAACTATCTGCTGATTGTAAGAAAATGTTTTCCGTTTGTGATTGGATTCGGATTATTCGCAATCGGGATGATTCACTGGGCGAATGAGCTTGCTTTTCTTGTACCATGAAAGTTATCACGTCAAGCGTCGTGATATAAACAAAGGTTTTTCTTGTTTTTCCGAGCTTGAATGCATTTTTTTCTAAAACTTACGTAACACTAATTTAAGTTGAAACTTTACAAAAGAAAGTATATACATCCTGATTTATTGTATTATATTGTAAGGTTCTTAAAAGTTTTCTTTTATATGTTCCGTACTATCTATTAATCATCCACCAGCTGGCGGATGCAAAGATTATAGCTCAATGATCAGAGAGAATTAATGAATAAGCATCTCAGTTCAACCCAACTCATCTTATGGCTGGGGATTCTACTGTCTGCGGTGTTGTTTTATAACACACCTGCATCAGCCATTACCACCCAGATTAAACCGGGTCATCTTTTAAAGATAACCGTTTCGGGACATCCCGAGTTCACCGTAGAAGTCGAAGTTCTTAACAACGGGACCATCGAATACCCTCTTCTCGCGGGCATTCCTCTCGACGGTCTCACAGCCGACATTGTAAAGGACTTACTGCAATCGGTATTGCTGCGCTTTGAACTGGAACCGGACATCTTTGTAATCATCTCCGAGACGGAAACAATCGACTTCCAGGTACTCGGAGAGGTTAGCAGACCGGCTCGATACGAAATGGAGGCACCTCTCAACCTGCAACAGGCTATTGTACTGGCAGGCAGCGAGACCGACGATGGAGACCTGACCAACGTGCGGATATTGCGCATTGAGAACGAGCGACGTGCTGAACATACGGTAAATCTGGATGATTATTTCATCCAGGACAGCCTGCTTCTGCCACCTGAAGTGCATAACAGGGACATCATCATTATTCCCCGTAAGATCGGTAAGAATCTGGTTCGTGTTACTGGAAGTGTTTCCAAGCCCGGGCTGTACTCTGCCAGACTCGGAGACAATATTCTGGATATGCTTCAACAGGCACAGAGCGGCTTCACTGCACAGCTACAGTACAGAGCAGGGAATTATTATCTGGCAGGAGACCTGAAACGGGTAATCCATATCACATACGTTAACGGTAAACAGGTGAGGAACGTCGTTAATGTACACAAATTCATTCAGCAAGGTAACTACCAGGATATCCCCAACGTTTCTCCAGGTGATATCATCATCGTTCCACAGCAAGCTGAATGGCGCGATGTCTGGTACATAATCAACAGGCTTACTACCATGATGACTCTCACGTTAACTATTGTGGCGGTTACAAGGATTTTCTAACTGTTTAACAGAATTTAAACCGTAACATAAATCCATTAACTTTTGATAACTTACATATACTCTTTTAGATAAAGTAATTACTCTGGCAAGTTTAAGGTATAACTAATGCCCTACGATCAAAACGACATCGGGTACGATGAAGTAATCTCCCGTGAAACGAGTGTCACCCCTCGCTCCCTTTTTCTACCGCTGTTACTGTCAATTCTCAAGAGACCCTGGCTCAGTATCGGCTCGATTTTTCTGGTTATGATTCCGGTTGTGTTCTTCTTGTATAGCCAGGTGCCTCGATTCAGATCTACGGCGATTGTTTCTATCGCCAGTAACAATAATAAGAGCATAATCTCATCTGACCAGATGATAGCATTCTCGGAAGGTGCGGACGAATTCTACTTCTATATTCTGGATAGTTATGCGTTTCGCAATGCGATCCTGAAAAGCGTTCTCCAAACATACCCCCATCTACCTGCGGATTCAGTATCATTGATTATCCGTCGAGATATCACTCGTAGCCAGAGATCACGTGCATCATCGTTTATGTACATAAAAACCGAATCTGAATCACCGGAATTCGCACAATTTCTTGCCGAACAGGCGATAATAAATTTCCAACAGCTCAGTGTATCGCTTCGTCGGAGTGACGCCAAGCTTGTTGCGGATTTCATCAATTCACAGCTCTTTACTTTGAACGAGAAACTGCGCCAGAAAGAATCCGAATTACAGGACTTCCTGAGTGAACGACAACTGCTTCTCGACGATATTTCGAGTGGCGCCAGTAGTGAACTGAGAAACCTCGAACGAAATGCATCCGAAGCCAAAGCTCAACGTGATCTGGCAAGAATGCATATAGACAAATATAATGAACAGATCGAAGAACGGTTAAATCAATATTTCAATAAGGAAAACGGCCAAAAAAGCAGTAAAATAAACTTGTTAAGAACTCGACTTGAACAACTTAACGACCAGCTAAACAGTACGATTGACAACATTTCAACTCAGAAAAGTGACAGCTCGGCACTCCATGAACTTAAGGTCGAAAGAAAACAGATACTGACTGAACTAATCGCCGTGATGCATCCTCATTCCGCCAGTTCTCAGGATGCCTCAATCGACAACCGAATATCAATCGATAAACTGGAGAGACAACTTGAAACCGCTCTGATCGATTTTGAACAAGCGAAAATACAACTCGATTATTATAATAATGCGATAAAAAGCTACCTTCACGACCATCCAAATCTACCGCAGGATATCCTCGAATACATGAACATATTCAGAGAAAAGAGTGTATTACTGAAAAAGATCGATATCTTGATTGACAAGAACGAGACAATTCAGATTGAGATGGCAGCGGAAAGCGGTGGCGTTAAAATCATCGATGAACCAAGAGTCCCGGACCTCCCTATTCCTCAGCATCGTGGACGAAAGCTTGCTGCAGTATTTATTCTCGCCATTTTAATTGGCTTCGGCATGGCTTATATTGTTGACATCTTCGACAACACAGTCCAGGGTGAGGTCGATATCATCTCCAAGTTCAACCTGCCGGTTTTCGGATCGGTACCGGTTCTGAACCTGCGCAGTTACCGCATCAGGCGTCAAGGAACTATGCCGTTGCTGTCTGAAGGAGGTAACGGTCAGACTGAAGTTACTCTCCTTAGTTACCATTCTGAATCATCTTCGGTTGCCGAGGCATATAGATCTATCAGAACCGCGATACTGTTCAGCGCACGCGAGAGACAGCAGAAATCCTTCGTAATTTCAAGCGCAGTCGCCGGTGAAGGGAAGTCGCTGACCACCTTCAACCTCGGAGTTTCTTTCGCACAGGGTGGAACAAGAACGCTCGTTGTCGATGCTGATCTAAGACGCTCATCACTGCACAAATTGACTGGCCTTGATCGCTCACCGGGATTAACTGATTACCTTTATGGAAACGTTAATCTCGATGAAATCCTGTTACCATGTTCGGTGGAGAACCTTACTCTGATTCCTGCAGGAATAAAAGCAACTAACCCTGCTGATCTCCTCGCATCCCACAAGATGCGTCAGTTCCTCGATGAGATATCGCCACTGTATGACATTATACTATTTGACACACCACCGGTCACCCCTTGCATGGACTCTCGTAACCTCGCAAATCTGGTCGGCGGAATGATCTATATCGTTCGGGCTGAGATGACCAAACTGAATATCCTTGAACACAGCTTCAGTCTGGCTAACCGAGTCAGCGTCGATATTCTGGGAGTTATCGTCAATTATGCCAGTTTCCGTTACGGTTACGGCTACTACTACCTGTATCACCGGTATCACTCATACGGTTATTACAGCGGTGGATATCACTATTACTACTATTCCTATTATCAGGACAGCGAATCCAGTGAGAAACCCGAAAAGAAAAAGAAGAAGGTAAAATCCACGGAATCTGATACCATGGCTTGACACATTTTCGTCCGCCGCCTTGGATCTGTTCTCAGGCGGCGGATCACCTCAGATTCTTCATTTCGTTCAGAATGACAAATGATTCCGATCCCTGCACTTGCACATAAACATCTTCAATCCTTCACCTTCATCTCATCACTGCTGGTCCTTCTGATACTCACTAATATCGAGACCCATGCACAGCCTATCGATGGCAACGATCCGTTTCGTATCGGCAGGATAAAGTACGGGGGTGGAGGCGACTGGTACTCTAATTCGTCCTCATTACCGAACCTGCTGAAATTTATCCGTGAACAGACGGACATCCGTACTGTCAGCGAGGAAGATGTTATTGAGCTGTCCAACCCGCGACTCTTTGGCATGCCATATCTCTACATGAACGGTCATGGTAATGTCCACCTGACCGATCGTGAAGTTAGACAACTGAGAAAGTACTTTGTGGCGGGAGGTTTCCTCCATGCTGACGACAATTACGGAATGGACAAGTCTTTCCGCCGGGAGATGAAACGCGTTCTGCCCGAAGCTGAGTTCGTTGAGATTCCTTTCAATCACCCCATCTATCACAGCCACTTCGACTTCCCTGCCGGTCCTCCGAAAATCCACGAACATGACAACAAACCGGCTCAGGGATTGGGTCTGTTTCTGGACGGGAAAATGGTGGTTTACTACACCTACCAATCCGACCTTGGCGACGGCTGGGAAGATCCCGACGTTCATAAAGATCCGCCTGCAAAAAGAATGGCAGCCCTGAGAATGGGGTGTAATATAATTGTCTGGCGATTGAGAGGCGGGGATTAAAGGATGAGGGATGAGGTGAAATCAACTCACGATCTGGAAACAGCCCGGCATACCCTCGACAGCCTGCGTCGTTCACAACTGCGGCTTAACCTGACGAGCGGTTCCGGATACGCATTAGCGCTGATTATTATCGTCTGGCTGATCAGTTTCATCCTCGAAGCAAGTCTAAGGTTTACCATCCCCTCACGCAGTCTGCTGCTGGTCGGCGCGATTCTACTGACCCTTATTCTCGTGTTCCTCACCATATTCTTTGTCCTGTCCAATCCGCGGCTGAGACCGGGACGTTTCGCGGAAGAATGGTGGGCGCTTGAACTCGGGCGATCCGCACCGGATAGACTCCGTGACCGACTGCTGAACGCCATACAGGTTTCTCAATGTAATCCCCCCTCACTCTGTAGGGGGAGAGATATGCCCCACCCATCCGAACAAAGACCCGTGGTAATCTCGGAGAAATTGTCCGCACATGCTCTTTATCTCGCTGTAGCTGAACTCGGTAACATCGATACCGAGAAAGCGGTGGACAAGTCCGCTCGCAGAAAATCTCTTTTGTCAGCAGCGATTTCGATAGTCATCATCATAACGGCATTTGCAGTCTTCCCCGGTACGCTGACCGATGCCGTCGGTCGACTCATGCACCCGCGCACAACCTATGCCGTACCACATCCCTTCACCCTGAGCATTGATCCCGCAGGCGGATGGGCTTACCGCGGCGAACCGGTTGTTTTTGGAATTACCGCCGATGGTCTGCTGCCGGATGAAGTTGAGTTCGTGCATTATTTCGATGATGGAAAACAGATGACCGACCCGGTTCCGCTCGAAAACGGTCACGGCAGAATAGAATTTGATGGTTTTTCCGCTCACATACGGTACTTTGCCCGCAGTAACGGCATAACATCGACACTCTATCGACTTGAGATAGTAACTCGTCCCCAGGTTGCAGAGCTGCAATACCGTATCTTTCCTCCAAGTACTGCCGTCTTCCTGCCGTCATCGGCAGGGAGAATGTCGGGGATATTGAAGTCCTGCCAGGCTCATCACTGGAACTAACCGTCCGATCCACGAAACCGCTTGAGCAGGCGTGGCTTATGTTTCTGCGCACAGGAGCAGATTCCTCGGCAATTGACAGTCTGCCGTTGAATGTTTCCGGACTGACCGGAACAGTCCGCATGAATATCATGAATGAAGGCAGTTACCTGATTCGACTGCTCGACAATCAGGGTCATTCGAACCATGATCCGATCAATTATCACATTCGCCTGCTCAACGATCATTATCCCCTCGTCAGGATAGCCTTTCCCCCCGGAGACGTCGTACTCGGTGATGAAATGAAGCTACCCCTCCGGATTGAAGCCGATGACGATTACGGAGTCAGCCGTCTCAGCCTGGCATACCGGATAATGGGGCAGGACACAACCATCAACTACACACCGCTCAATGTCCCCACACCACAGGTTCAGAATGTTACGATTGAGCAGATCTGGGACATGTCACAGTTGCAATTATTCCTTGGCGATGTCCTGGAGTACTGGGCGATTGTCTGGGATAATGACGTTATATCCGGACCTAAACGGGGTGAAAGCGAACGCAGACTTGTCAGCCTGCCCTCGATTGAAGAGATTGTCTCGGGCATCGAACAGAGTGAGGAAGCCGGTTTTGAACAGGCGGAACGCACCCTTGAAACAGCAAGGGAACTGCAGGAGAAGGTCTCCGAAATCATAGATGAGATGAGGCGTAATCCCGACATGGACTGGGAGAAACGGCGGGATATTGAATCGGCGCTCGATCAGCAGAAGGAGATCGATCAGCAGGTTGACGAACTGGCGCGCCGCATTGAAGACCTTGTCGAAAGACTGGAAAAACACGATCTTCTAACCGCTGAAAAACTTGAAAAATACAGTGAGTTACAAAAGCTGATCGATGAAATATCCTCCCCGGAGCTGAAAGCTGCTATGGACAAACTCCGGGAAGCCATGGAGACACAGGATCCCGACAAAATCAGGCAGGCACTCGAACAGTTTGACATGAACCGGGAGGAGTTTCTCGAACGCATAGAGCGCAGCCTGAATATCCTGCAGCAACTCCAGCTTGAACGCAAAATGGATGAACTCGTCCGACTGACTGAAGAGCTGCTTCATCAGCAGGAGGAGATCATCGACCAGATAGACAGGGCAGATAGTGAGAATCTCCAACAACGGCAGGAATCGCTCGCCCGATCGATGGACGTGGTCAATAACTGCCTGAAAGAAACAAGTCAATTGGCTGATAAAGCGGAAGAGCAAGTTCTTGCAGCGGAACTTGACAGCCTCCTGGCATTCTCCGAAGAGACGGATATTTCCGGCAAAATGAGTGATGCGGCTAAGGCATTGTCGGAAAACAGCATGCGTCAAGCAAGGAATGCATCCGAACAGGCTGCGCGTGCGCTGGCTGAACTTTCCGCTGCTCTCAAACAATCTTCCACCGAACTGAAGGAACGGCGAAAATCGCAGCTTGCCGGGAAACTGAGACGGCTGGCTGAGGAATTGCTCTATATATCAAAAGATCAGGAAGACCTCGCGGTGGAAAGCCATGAGATCGGCACCTCCTCTCCCCGCTACCGCAGCCTCGCCGGACAACAGGAAGATATTCGTCAGACCTTGCAGGAGATTATCGCACGCATGTTCGCAGTCTCGCAGGAGACTTTCTTCATCACGCCCGACCTGGGAGCCTCCCTCGGCAAGGCATCCACTGAAATAGAAAAAGCCATCGACGGATTCTCGGATCGCAGACCCAGGTCGGTGGCATCCCCTCAGCAGAAGGCGCTCGGAGAGATCAACCGATCAGCGCTGAAACTGCTTAATCTCCTTAGTGATCTTGAAAGCGCTTCCTCTTCCTCAGGATACGAGGAAATGATGCGGCAACTGGCGGAAATGGCGTCACAGCAGCAGGGATTGAACGACCAGTCGATGATGATGCCGGGAGGGGATGGTGAACAGATGATGCCCGGCGGCAGCGATCAGCTTTCGAGAATGGCTGCTCAGCAGCGAGCGCTGCAGGAAGCAATGCAGCAACTCAGCGAGGATGCTGAGGGAATGCAGGAGATCCTCGGCGACCTCGAAGGCGTTGCAAAATCGATGGGCGAAGTTGCGGAAGATTTTGATGACAAGACCATCGACGCGAGAACACGCCGCCTCCAGAGGCAGATCGTCAGCCGCCTGTTAGACGCAACCAGGTCAGCCAAGGAAAGAGAGTACAGCAGACGAAGGGAGAGTAAAACCGGACGTGATCTAACACGAAAACCGCCGCCCGCTCTGCGGTTCGATCAGGATCGGGAGCAGTTGCGGCGCGATTTACTCAGGGCGATGCAGGAGGGATACACTCGGGACTACAGAGAATTGATAAGGAACTATTTCCAGGCTCTTGAAAAACTTGAAAAACAGTATGAAAACCAACGCTGAATCGTGTGGGTAATCCGGCGTATGACGGACTATCAATGTGTGGTCTGTCAGTTGATATGTAGCCCGGCTTCTCCGAAGCCGGGAATAATTTATCTTCCGCTTGAGAGTAACCCCGGTTTCGGAGAAACCGGGCTACGAACTGCCCACCATTCGCCGACAAGAATGTCTGGCGCTCCCCGTTACAAAAACAATTCCCCCCTGATTGACAGGGGGGAAGCAAGAGTATATCTGTCCAACGGTCAGCCTTGGAGTGGTGACAGATATCCTCGCATCTTACCGGTTGGAAAGTGATAATTCCGGTAACAGCGGGTCCAGAAATGGTCAGAGTTGTCTGCTTTCGAGTTCCAGGCTACTCTGTTTTTTCTCCACTGGCAGGTTCTTCAGCGGGAGCTTCCTCGACGGGCGCTGCCTCACTTGGAACCTCTACTCCGGATAATCTCTCAGCATTTTTCTTGGCTTTATTCGCCTGAATGACAGAAGAAGCAGCCTTTTTACGAGCTTCCTTGTAATTCCCCTGCTCGCTCAGCATCTTCGCTTCCTGCAGATATCTGCGGGATCTGTCGAGAAGCTTGGGGGAATCGTCATCCGCGCCTGCACTGATCGCTGCCTTGATCGCATCTTCGGCGTCCATGATCGCATCATCAGGCGGACTACTGCAAGCGGTTACCAGAAAACCACAGAGCAATGCCAGTAGAAGAATTGAAATGGTGTAGCGTACCTGCATAATCTTACTCCATAAGTAATTGAAACTAATGAGAAGTTTAATAATCCTGTAATTTTGGTTATGTTAAGCATTTTTATCAGTCATGTCAAGCCTTCCTGCACATTATCAACTAATTTAATTCCCAAACATGCTTTAATGCTCCCATCTATTGTTTCCGGTTAGCTCGCATTCAACAAACCGCATCACCTTGAATCCGCCTGTCCACTATAACGGATTGAAGGCAAATTATCGCGGCAAAAATTGCCCTTGATCTCCGGTTGACCGTTCACACTTCGAGTTTCTACCCTCATTCACATCATTAACCACTAAATTAACAACTGATTGAAAAGAGGTCTATTGACTGGCACAACTGTTGCTTGAACTGCTGCTGGACAATTCCCTTATTAGGAATCAGAATGATAAAAGGCATATATCACGTCGCAGCGGGCATGCTTCCGCGAGAATCACAGCAGGAAGCAATATCGAATAACCTGGCTAACGTCAATACCACCGGTTTCAAGGCGGTCAGACGGTTATTCCGCACCACGCTCGACAACCGGCTTCTCCAGGGCGGACCGGGCGGAACACCAATCAAACCGACGGATTATGAATACGACCTCCAGACCGATCACTCGCAGGGATCGCTTGATAGAACCAGCAACCCGCTTGACGTAGCAATTTCAGGCAACGGTTTCTTCACCGTAGAGACTGATGACGGCATCTTCTACACCAGAAACGGCAATTTCAAACTGAACAATGACAACGAACTGGTCAACAGCCTCGGTCATACCGTTCAGGGAGAAGGAGGGGCTATAGTCATCGAAGGCAGGGAAGTCATCATCAAGGAAAACGGCGATGTGATTGTTGATGGAAACAAAGTTGATCGGTTACAGATCGTTGATTTCATGCAGCCATACAACCTCAAACGCAACGGATACGGCTATTTCATTCCCGCCGATCCGATGACTGCGATAGAAGCAGAAAACTACCGGATTATGCAGGGACATCTCGAGAAATCAAATGTAAACGTTATCCGGACGATGGTGGAGATGATCGAGCTTAACCGAATTTATGAAGCGTTGCAGAAGTCCATGCACGCCCAGGATGAAACCCTGAAGGCGGCTGTAAACGAAATCGCAAAGGCTTAGTTAGTGCCTATAGCGCGTAGGGGCCAGCTTGCTGAGCCCGAAATCATGGGGCTCGATAAATCGACCCCTACGCGTAATCGTTGACATTTAAAAATCACTTCATAGAGGAATAAGATATGATTCGTGCACTCAATACTGCGGCTACAGGCATGTATGCCCAGCAACTCTTTATCGACAACATTGCACATAACCTCGCTAACGTCAATACAACCGGGTTCAAACGCGTCAGGATGGAGTTCCAGGATCTGATCTATCAGACGCTCCGCAGCAGCGGTAACACGCAGGAGCTCGGTCAGATTCTCCCCGTCGAATTGCAGGTCGGACATGGCGTCAGACCGGCGGCATCGCAGAAGAGCTTTGCCCAGGGCAACACCAATCCAACCGGTAATCCCCTCGATCTGGCAATCGAAGGGGACGGCTTCTTCCAGGTCACGCATCCCGACGGGACAATCAAGTACACGCGCGACGGTTCGTTCAAGGTCTCTCCTGACGGAGCGCTCGTGAACAGCGAAGGCTACCCGATGGAACCGTCGATAACCGTACCCGCCGATGCAACCTCGATCACCATCACCAGAGACGGCACCGTCTCGGTCATGCTGGTCGGAGAGGTTGAACCGACGACTGTAGGTCAGCTCGAAATGGTGCGTTTTGTCAATCCCGCAGGATTGTTGAACGAGGGTCAGAATCTCTACGCTGAAACCGCTTCTTCGGGACCTCCGATAGTTGCCAATCCCGGTGATGAAGGTCTTGGCACACTCGCCCAGGGATACCTGGAGAACTCGAACGTTCAGATCGTTGAGGAAATGGTCGCCATGATTACCGCGCAGCGAGCCTACGAAGTCTCCTCCAAGGCGATTAAGACTGCAGACGATATGCTGGGAATAGCCAACCACCTTAAGCGGTAGGGTATGAACATGCTGTTCAGCCTGCTCATGCTGGTATCAATCCTTAATGCCGTTGCAATCGACCGAACGGAAGAGATTCAAACGGCAGTAATGGATTATTACAAACCTTTGCTCGTTGAACGGGTGATCAGCTATGAGATCGATATCAGGCGCTGTCCCAAGGTCAAAGCCGACGGCTTTGAAATAACCGGCATCCGTGGTGAAACCGGCATCTCACTACCGCGGGGAAACCGACTGTGCTGGGTCGATGCGGTTACCGATGGCAGGATAAGAGCGCTTCCGGTGACACTGACCGTCAGAACCAGAGAGCTGTTACCGGTCGCACGATGCAATATTCCCCCGCGAACGGTTCTTAATGACAGCCTTGTTGAATGGCGCGAACTGTCTGCAGACAGACTTGGGGCGACACGTTTCCCATCGAAAAAACAGGCTGAGGGTCTTTGGACTAAAGTCCGCATCTCTGCGGGCGCTGTCCTGACAATGGCGCGTCTCGCACCGATCCCTGCAGTTGTCGTGGGACAGAGACTGCCAATTGTCGCCCGGAAAGGTGTGGTGGAAATTGTGATGTACGGCAGAGCGCTCAAAGACGGCTTTTTCGGAGAGGAAATCAGGGTTGTAAACAATGAGACAGGAAAAAGATACCGCGGTATTCTGGATAAAAACGGCGCTGTGCTATTGGAGTAAATATGGACGATCAATCTAAAAAACTATTGACAGGAATTCTTTTAACATTGCTGGCGCTGGCTTCCATCGCCTCGGCGGACGATCTGATTTTCAACCCGCCACCGTCGCTGTTCACCGATAAACGAGCCTTCAGAGCCGGCGATGTGGTTACGATCCTGCTCCAGGAATACACCACCGGAACCAACGCTTCCAAGTTCGATTCCGAGTTTAAGAATCAGTTTGAATTTGGAGTTTCCGCGAGCGGTCATCTGTCGTATCTCCCCGGTCAGGGCTTGCAGGCGTCCGTCAACGGTGACAACCAGAACCGCGGCAGCACATCCAGAACCGGCTCCATGACCGGCAAAATCGCCGCTATGGTGACTGAAATTCTGGAAAACGGCAACCTGCGTCTGGAGGGTCGCCGCGCCATAAAAGTGAACGGTGAAACTCAGATTACCGTTATCACCGGTGTAGTCAGACCTGTCGATATCCGAGCTGACAACACGATCTATTCTTACATGATTGCCGACGCAGAGATATCCTTTATCGGCGATGGGGAAGTAGATGATTCCTCCAAACCCGGTATCATCTCCCGTTTCCTCGCATGGCTATTTTAGTGATGGGAAAGATGAAGAATTTAATAGTACTCACGTCCCTCATTCTGTTGAGCGGGGCAGACATGAATGTCTGCCTATCTGCCAGCGTCAGAGTCAAGGACATCAGCAAGCTTGCCGGTGTGGTAGAGGTCAGGCTCATCGGATACGGGCTGGTGGTGGGGCTTGATCGTACCGGTGACAGCCAGAGCAGCCTGTTCACAAACCAGTCTCTCGCCAACATGCTCGAACGCTTCGGAATTGCGGTCGATGGTACAAAAGTGCGTTCACGCAATGTAGCCGCCGTGATGGTCACAGCCGACGTTCCACCCTTCAGCCTTACCGGTAACAGATTCGATGTGACCGTATCCTCGCTTGGTGACTCCAAGTCACTCTCCGGTGGAATTCTGCTTCAAACCACACTCTCTGATCTTGCAGGTCAGTTGTGGGCGATTGCCACCGGACCTGTCGCCATCGGCGGGTTCAGCATTCAGACCGAAGGGATGAGCATACAGGAGAATCATCCGGTTGTCGGACGCATCCCCGGCGGCGGTGTGCTGAGAAAGGATCTCGCCCGGGGGTTGCCTGAGATAAACAGGTTGACGTTCTCTCTCGATAACGGTGATTTCACTACCGTGAGGAATATGGCTGACGCCATCAATATCAGTTATGACGAAGTAATCGCCATCCCAATCGACGGAAAAACAGTCACGATCGACGTACCTGCAATACACGCCACGCCGTCAAAGATCGTGAATTTCATCGCCACGATTGAAAATGTAGAGTTTGTCGCCGACATAAGCGCCAAAGTGGTTATCAACGAACGTACCGGAACTATCGTTATCGGGAACAATGTGAGCCTCTCCCCGGTGGCAATCTGCCACGGTTCGCTTTCCATAACCATCAAGAGCGCTCCGGTGATCAGTCAGGCGCTGGCGTTCGCACCCGGAGGCAAGACCGTTACAGATAAAGTACAGGAAATTACTGTCGAACAGCGCGACACAGGGGTGGTAGCCATGCCGGGAGCAGCTACAGTGGGTGAAATCGCCTCGCTGCTCAACCGACTCGGCGTGAACCCTCGAGAGATTATAGCCATCTTCCAGGCGTTGAAACAGGCTGGAGCGTTGCAGGCGGAACTGGTAATCATATAACATGAATGATATGGAGATTCATCCGGACAACGGTCGATCCATCGGAATCCGCACCGCTGAAAATGTACAAATCGGGGAGGGCGGACATTCCTGTCCGCCACCTCAGAATCAGGATAAGCTGAAACAGGCGTGTTACGATTTCGAAGCGCTGCTGATTTCCAGAATGCTGAAGGAGATGCAGAAACCTATCGACGAAGAGGAAGACGGTATTCTCAAAAACTCAGGCAACCCATACCAGGGAATGTTTAACTGGGAGTTGTCTCGAATGATCGCCAAAACCGGCAGTCTGGGCATTGCCGAGGCAATGATGCGGCAGATCGGAATCGACAATTCGGTCGAACCGCAACCCCCAATCATCATTCCGGGCTTGACCCGGAAACCGAATATAGTGAACCTGGAAGATGATGAAATTCGGAATACTATCACATCTTACGCGGAACAATATAATGTTGATCCCGACTTGATACGAGCAATAATAATCTGCGAATCGAATTGCGACGCCAACTCATTGTCTGTAAAAGGAGCCAAAGGTCTCATGCAGCTCATGGATGAGACCGCTCGTGAGGTCGGTGTTACCGATCCGTTCGACCCTGAGCAGAACATTGCGGGTGGGACAGCTTACTTCAGGCAAATGCTTGACCGTTATCGGGGCGATACCGAAATTGCGCTTGCGGCATACAACGCCGGACCCTCGAGGGTCGATTTTTATGAAGGTATCCCACCGTTCAAGGAGACACAGGATTACGTCCGTCGTGTTATTTCTCAGTACGACAGAATCCAGAACCGGATTGCAGTCCTGGACTAAAACAAGATCACGATAATCTTCCCCACAGGAGCAGGTACATGGAAAGTAAAATTGATCAACTGATTGAATTAATCAAAAACGAGGAAAACGCACTCGATCAGTTTCTGAACTGTCTCACTCGACAGAAGGAATTCATCATCCGGAATAAAGTCGATGAATTCGATGAAACCGTTCGCGAGGTTGAAGAAATTATAGGCAAAATCAGGGATCTTGAACTTGGCAGGATGGAATTGGTGAAATCAATCGCCGCCACCACCGGTTCTGCTGATGATGATTTGACGCTAACACGCCTGATCGAGCTGAACCTCGGTGAATCCTCAACTGAATTGAAAAACCTCAAGATAACCCTGTCCGGTCTGGTTGACAGGATCAAGAAAGCCAACCGGGTCAACCAGTACCTTATTAAGCGCTCGCTCAGCTTCATCCAGAAGAACATCGACTGGTTCATAGATGACAACAACCTGAACTTCATCTACCTGGCGGACGGAAAACAAAAGGTTAAAGATCCCGGCAACTTGTTAATAGATAAGGTACTGTAGGCAATGCCAACGATAAACTCAACACTTTCGCTGGGTAAGCGCGCACTTCTGGCTCATCAGGGGGCAATGGGTCTCGGCGCTGATAACGTCGCCAACGTTAACACACCCGGCTATGCCCGCAAGATCGCCGATCTCAGGTCTGCTCCGGGTATCCGCAATGCACTTGGCGCTTTCGGAGGCGGGGTCGATCTGCTCGGTGCGCATGGTGAGCGGGACATGTTCATTGAGCGCCAGGTTCGCAGCGCTTTGGGGGAAGCCGGTCGGGGACAGACCAGTCATCAGATGCTGCGTATGATCGAGGAAGTATTCGGTGAGTTGAGCAGCGTTGGCTTGTCCAATGCCTTCGACCGCTTCTGGAACGCATGGCACGACTTGTCAAACGATCCCAGTTCCATGACCAGCCGTAATGCACTGCTCGGAACCTCGATCAACCTCACCAGAAAATTCCACGATATCGACCGGCAGTTGAACGATCAGGCTGAAAGGATAAATGAGCAGATCACCGTCAAAGCCTCCAGAGTCAACGCCATTACTCAGGAGTTAGTGAGAATAAACGAAGACTTATCACGCCTGAACGGCGAGGCTCCCGAACTGGTTGACAGGTGCAGTCTGCTGTTGGATGAACTCACCGGTTTAACCGGCGCTACATATAGATTTGAAGATAATGGAACTGTTTCCGTCTTCCTCGATGGAGCCGCCATGGTGATGGATTTCGACCGACAGATCATAGGCGTTGAGAGAGATGACAACGGAAACTGCAGTCTCGTGCTCAGCGATGCCGGTAATCGATCACTCAACGTTGCAACAGGAGAGATCGGAGGCTTGTTCGAAGTGCGCGACGAGACGCTCGCAGAACTCCGGCAAAGACTCGATGAGCTTGCCGCGACGCTGGCGAGAGAAGTGAACAGTGTTCATTTGACCGGATATGGATTAAACGGTTCGACCGGCATCGACTTCTTCGATCCCGAAACCACTGGAATAAGTGATATTGCAATTAACTACAGAATCGCGAACGATGCTTCGCTAATTGCCGCTTCGTCCGATGGCAGCCCCGGCGACAACCGGATTGCGCTGCTGATTGCAGAACTCGAAAACCGCGCTGTTCTGAGCGACGGTAGCGAAACAATCGGTGAGGCTTATGGCAGTATCGCCACTTGGCTTGGGGTACGGGTAGCCAATGCCGAGATCGAAAATGAAGGCGCACAACTCGCGCTCTACCAGGCTGAATCCTGGCGTGAAGCCGTAAGTGGCGTCTCACTGGATGAGGAGATGGCTAAACTTATCGCCTCTCAGCTTGCCTTCAACGCTTCGGCAAAGCTGATCAGCATGGCTGACTCGATGTTGGAGCAGGTATTGGCGCTGGTCAGGTAGCCGCACTAAGTTTGTAGGGGTTGAAAATCTTCAACCCATACGATAAACATGGAGCAATAAATTGCGCGTAACACACCACGGTCTTGTCGAGCAGGTTATCGCCAATGTGGAGAGACGCATGGAGTTGATAGCCAGATCTCAGGAACAGATCGCAACCGGAAGGAGGATCAACAGACCGTCTAACGATCCTGCCGCTGCCGGTGAATTGCTCAAGCTCGACAGCCGTTACATGCGGCTGGATCAATACTCACGAAACATCAGGAACGGGCTCTCTCACCTCAAAATGACTGAGTCGGGACTCGGACGGATCAAGGATATTATCATTCGCGCTCGCAGTCTCGCAGTCAAGGGTGCCAACGGTGCACTCGACAAGCAGGATCGCCAGGCAATCGCCGGACAGATAGAACAGATCCTGCAGGAACTTCTCTCGACTGCCAACCAGAAGTTCGGTAATCGCTATCTGTTCGGAGGAACCGAAACCAGGAATCCGCCGTACCAAGCGGTGGATGGTTCCAACGAGAAACTGGCGGACATAATCCCGAATTTTGCTGAACCGTTAACTGTTATCGAGCTGCTCGCCGACGAGGGCGAGCGGGTGAAAATGTCGTTTGCGGCTTCAGATGTCTTCGATTTGGGTGACGGCGAGACTCTCTTCACAATCCTCTTCGAACTGCGCGATGCGCTTAACAATAATAGCGAAACCGTCACCGGTGCGGCGATCACAAAGCTCGATGATGCACTTGAAAAATTAAGCGCTGTCTCTGCCTTGCTCGGTGCGCGTGTCAATTCAATTGAATCAATGTTGGGAAGAATTACAGATCAGCAGATAAATCTCAACGACAGGATAAATGACCTCGGCGCGGTTGACATCGTCGAAGCGATAACGAGATTAAGCGAGAACCAGGTGAGTTACGAAATGGCGTTGAGAATGTCGGCAAAGGTAATCCAGCCCAGCCTGGTCAACTTTGTGTACTTGTAATACATAAGATTTTATAAGGGAACAGAATGGGACCGGTTCGCTCCGATCAGAGAAACACACTCAGCATCGACTGCAGCATCCTCATACCCGTATTCAATGCGCTCGATTACACACGGGAATGCATAGAAACTCTGCTAAGGGATGGAAGTGATGTAGCATTCGAGATAATCGTGGTCGATAACGGTTCGACTGATGACACACCGTCATATCTAAGGTCAAAGAGGGACTCACTGACTGTAGTCTCACCCGGCATGAATCTCGGTTTCGCCCGCGCCAACAACCTCGCTGCACGTCATGCAATAGGTCGTTTCCTCGTCCTGCTCAACAATGACACAATACCCGAACAGGGATGGCTTGAGGCAATGGTTCAAGCCACTGAGTCCGATAAGAATGTCGGGATTGTAGGAGCAAAGCTCCTCTATCCGCTCGACCGGCTGGTTCAGCATGCGGGCGTGGTTCTGACGGATGATCTGAAACTGATGCACATCTACGAACGCTTCCCGGAAGATCATCCGGCGGTGAACAAACGCCGGGAGTTCCGGATTGTAACTGCGGCATGTATGTTGGTGAAACGTGAACTGTACTCCGAACTCAACGGGCTTGACGAACGCTTTGTGAACGGCTTCGAGGACGTCGATTTCTGCCTCAGGGCAGGTGAGAAAGGCATGCGTGTTATCTATGAACCGAAAGCGGTCGTACTGCATCATGCGGAAAGAACATCCGGAAGACACCTGCATGAGACCAACAACGCAATGCTGCTCACGAAGCTATGGCGGCATAAACTCACACCGAATATAAACCGTTATTTAACAGAAGATGGATATAAAATCAATCATAACAGGGGAGTAGCGACCATCGCACCCCAGGGAGAAAGAATGATAGAACTAAGCGACAGCGTCAGTCTTTCACTACAAGACAAGGCGCGAGAGACCCTCAAGGACGGAAAAATCGGTGAGGCGCTCGATCTTTACGAGCAGCTTTACCGGATAGATCCCAACAATCGTTTTGCGCTCAGTTACATCGCTGATATTCATGAACGGCGAGGTGACCTGGAAAAAGCCGCAACCGCACTGCTCAAGCTTCTGAGAACCCATCCCGCGGCAGAGGTCTGTCTCAGGCTGGCTCAGAATGCGTTAAAACAACAGCATTACGACGATGCCATCGGATTTGCGCAGGATTCGATGAATAATTTCGGTGACAACGGTCAGGTTGAAGACGCCCGCACAATCATCGCCGACACCAACTACAAGTCCGGCGCTGCAGACACTGCCGCTGAACTCTACGACGCGATTCTCACTGCTAATTCTCACAACGTGCGCGCATTGACGGGACGCGGTACAGTCGCGCTGACCAGAAAAGAATACCGGGATGCCATCGAATACTTCGATCGTGCGCTGGAAGTCAATCCTCATCATTCCCGTGCCATACTCGGCAAAGGTCTTGCCTACATGGGTCTGAACCGGCAGCGTGAGGCAGCTAACCTGATTTCGGAGTCTTTGACTATGGAAGGCGACAACGGTTGGGCGATAGCGACCATTCTGCCCATCCTGTCTGAAACAGGCAAACTCGATATCGCCGACAAGGCATTGAAAGGTTACCTGGACTTCTATCCGGACGACTATCCGATGTTGTTGGCGCGAGCCGGTATCTCCTTCGCGATGGGTCGTTACGATCTCAGCCGCAAATTGCTGGACACGGTTCTCGAAACACACCCTGAATATCCCGGAACCGAGGATCTCGACCGCGAACTGAAGCTGGCGACCGAAATGACAACCTCTCAGGTGGCGGTACCAGTACCAGCCTGATGTCGAGGAATGCTCCTTACTCAACCGTAGTCATTCAACTCGCTCGACTGGGCGATCTCGCCCAGTCATGGCGGCTGCTGTCGAGATTAATCCGTAACAACGGACCTGACAAGACCGCGCTGGTCGTCGACTCCCGGTTGTCATCACTCGCCGGGTTAATGGTGGGAAAGGAAAATGTACTGCCGATTGAGATATCCGATCTACCGCAGAGATTCGCAACCGGCAGCTTATCCGGAGATTGGCAGGAAGCGACCAGGCTCAAGCAGTCACTAACTGAATTCGCCGCCGATACCGTTATCAATCTTAACTACCATCTGCCTGCCGCTGCTATTTGCGCGGCAATACCGGCAGTCAACCGTTATGGAGCAAGATGGCATGACGTAAAAGCAGGCGTTCCATCTGACAGTCAGATCGAGCAGCTGTTTCGCGCTACCACGGGACTTAGGCATAACAACAGGCATTTGTCGGATATCTGGAGTGAGTATGATGTAGCGGACAGGAATGTCCGCCCTCCCCCTTTGGATATTTACTCGTCGATACCGCTGCAGGATGGATTGATTGAATCGGGCAGAAGAATCATGGCTGTTAACCGCAGAGGGTTGACAGCGGGGGACTCGCCGGTCGGTTTGATAATCGGATCAGGGCTGTCGGCTCGTTCACTGCCTGTATCAGATCTCGCTCAGATCGTCTCCGCAGTATCCGCTATAAATCCGGTTATCCTTATCGGTTCGCAGCAGGATGCTCCAGCGGCGGTTGACGTCCTGAAACACTGTAATCTACTTGATGTTCCGCAGGATGTTAACACCCTGCGGAACGGAATGAATCGAGCCGTCTCAGTGTGCGGTCTGACGGACGACCTGGCAACTCTTGCCGGAGTTCTTAAATGCTGTAAACTTGTCGTTGGCGTCGATACCGGTGCACTGCATCTCACCGCTGCGCTGGGCGTCAGATGTCTCGGGATCTATTACGGCTCCATGCATTTCAGAGAAACAGGTCCTTATGGCGCCGACAACTGGGTGATAACACCGGATGATCCGGACTACCCCTGCCACGAAAGAGAGATGGAAGCTCATCCGGAACGATACTCAGGAGTCATTCCACCAGGAATCATAGTTGCGACATTGATGAGAATGCTTGAGAACAAAGAAGTGGAGCAGTCATCCCCGACTATCTTTCAGGAGGCGAATGTGAAGCTCTATCGGTCGTGCCTGACCGCAGATGGATTGGAATGGCAATCGGAATGGGGGAATAAAACGATAAGCACAATCGCTAAGGAGGACAGGGCTCCGTACCTGTCCCTGTGAACAAGAAGACCATTAATGGACGGGTACGGAGCCCCGTCCTCCTGTCCTGCAAAGTGAATGAACTTTCTGCAACATAATAACCTCTGGCTAAGACAAGTTGACTCCGCACTGTGCGAAAGGGTCAACCGGACGGCTGTCAATCAGTCATTCAAGGTTACTCCCGCACGGAGCGGAACGCCGACATTGAGAATAGGTTCCATCCAGATTCACAGCGCTTACGATCCCGTCCGTGAAGCTGAAAGCATGGCGGAAAAATCGACTGAAAAGTTATCTGCGAATGATGTTATCGTCATCTTCGGTCTGGGGCTTGGATACCTGACTGAAGAGGTTAGGAAACGGTTCGACGGCAAAATTATACTAATTGAACCGGACCTGTCCGTCGTGAAGCTCGCCATGAATGAACGTTCCATGGGATTTCTGAGCAGTATGACTCTCGTCCTCGGTCAGTCCCTACAGGAAACTGTGAACGCCATAGAACGCGAATGCGGCAGCGCAACGGATTTCACCCGCGTGAAAATCATCCAGCATCCCCCTTCTATCAAACTCAATCCCGAATATTTCGAGGAACTGAAGAGAACCGTCAACGCCCGTCGTAATACGAATGTAACCGGACTTGGCATACTGGTTGTTACTCCCATCTACGGTGGTTCTCTGCCGGTAGCCCGATATTGCGCCTCGGCATTTGAGAAACTCGGTCATCGCGTTGAGACGCTCGACAACGAGATCTACAACGATGCCCGGCAGCAGATCGATCAAATCTCCGGCAACCGGGATCATCGCAATCAACTGACCGGACTGCTTAACACGCTCATGGCTGAATCGATCACCGCCCGTGCGCTCGACAGGGCAGTCGATCTCGTCTTCCTCACCGCACAGTCCCCTATGACTCCCGATGTCGCACAGGAACTCAAGAGACACAAAATACCCACTGCCTTCTGGTTTGTGGAGGACTGGCAACTGTTCACCTACTGGCAGCAATGGGCTCCGCTGTACGATTACTTCTTCACCATACAGAAAGACGCATTCCCGGCTGCTCTTTCCCGTATTGGAGTCAATAAGACCATGTATCTGCCGATGGCGGCAGATCCGCAGGTTCACCAACCGGTAACTCTGAAGCCGGAGGAAATCTCTGAATTCGGCAGCGACGTCTCTCATATCGGAGCAGGATATTTCAACAGACAGGCAGTTTTTTCCGGTCTCTCAGACCTCGATTTCAAGCTCTGGGGCAACGGCTGGGAGGATACCACATCCATCCGGAAAGTACTGCAGCGAGAAGGCGACCGTATCACGGTCGAGGATAGTGTCAAGATTTTCAACGCTTCAAGAATAAATATCAACCTGCATTCGTCGGAATTCCATCGAGGCGTCAATCCAGACGGAGATTTCATCAATCCCCGCACCTTTGAAATAGCAGCCTGCGGCGGTTTTCAGCTTACAGATCAACGCAGCCTGCTGCCCGAACTGTTTGAAGTCGGTAAAGAGATCACCACCTTCAAGCATGAGAGCGAGCTGAGATATCTGATCGAACACTACTTGCAGCATCCCGAGGAACGGCGCTCCATAGCCGCCAATGCCCGTAGAAGGGTGCTGATGGAACACACCTATGAAATGCGCATGGCGGAAGCGTTGAACTATATCTACAGCTATGAGACAACCCCTGCCAGCAGGAGGCATCCCGATCATATCGACAACCTGTTGGAAGAGGCTGAAAACGACGCTGAACTGACCGAACTTCTCAGCCGCTTCAGCGGAACCGGTGTGGTGACTGTTGACGATATAGCCGTTGATATCCAGTCTCGACGCGGAGAAATCAGCGACCCCGAAACCATATTCCTGTTGATGCATGAATTCCGCAACTGGGCGAAAGAGAAGGAGCTGTTTTGAGCCCGGAGTCAAACAGACGAATCCTGATTATCAACATCGCCAGGATGGGCGATCTGCTGCAATCATCACCCCTGATAGCCGCACTGAAGAGAGATAATGAAGAGGTTGAGATATCGATGCTCTTTTCCGAACATTTCCGTGATGTGGCGGCTGCCATCCCCGGTATAGACAGGCTGATCGGGATTTCACTGCATGATATTGTCTCGCCGCTGATAGTAAGCAACGGCGGGATTAAGAAACCCTACAAGCTGCTGAACGATCTCGCACAAGAACTGCGCAGTTATGGATTTGACCGGGTGATAAACATCACGCATACGCATTACAGCGCCATTCTGACCTCCCTTGCCCGCGGTGGTTCCAGCGCCGGCATGAACCTGGACAGGGAGGGTTTCAAAGTTGTAAACAACGCCTGGGCGAACTACTATCTCAACTCCTGTCTCAACCGGGTTTTCAACCGGTTCAACCTCGTTGATATGCACAGTTGCATCGGTGGAGATATGCCGGATTCAGGCAGGCTCCACCTTATAATCAGTGATGAAGCCCGCATCCGGGCTCAGAGTCTGATCCGTAAACATAACCGACCGGGTCATAAGTTCATCGCCGTCATTCCGGGAGCATCCTCTCCGGAAAAGGCATGGCATCCTGAACTATTCGGTCAGGCTGTCAACCGGCTCAGCAGCAGGACAGCCATCATCCCATTAATATTCGGCACTGAGAGCGAGTTTGAGCTTGGCAGGAAAATATCCAACGCCGTCCCGGGCACTCAGAACCTGTGCGGCAGAACAGATTTCCAACTGTTGTCGGCTTTAGTCGAACGATGCGACCTGATGATAACCAACGACACCGGTCCCATGCATATCGCAGCAGCAGTGGGAACACGCATCCTGGACATTTCACTCGGAAGCGCGCTGTCTCATGAAACCGCACCCTACGGTGATGGACATATTGTAGTTGAGCCGCGCATCGATTGCTATCCCTGTCATGTCAAGATGAAATGCTCTCACCGTAGCTGCCACAAATATATCTCACCCGAAATAATTGCTTCACTGGCTGAGACTCTATTAAAAGGAGAAACTCCCTCCCATCTGCCGGATGATCGTGCATCGGCTAAGGTAAACATCATGCGCAGCTCGTTTGATTACGAAGGGTGGTGGGAACTGATTCCTTTGGTGCGAAGGAAACTAACCAGGATCGAACTCCTGAACCATGCCATGAGAGAGATGTGGAAGAAGGCTCTTTCCGGCAGCCCGGCATGGTCTCCCGAATACGGAATGATTGCCGAGGAAGTCGGCAGGCGGTTGAATGAGAACTATATAACCGATAATCAATTGATACACGACAAGACATTCTACAGACCGATCCGGGTGATAGAATCGCTGGCTTCAACGGGACTAAAAGCCTCACTTGAACTTGCGTCGAAGAGTGCCGACAAGAGCAATCACGGACGAATCAGCGAACTCGGTGACATCCTTAAAAATGTCGATCAGAACCTCATCCGGTTGGCTTATGAACATCCTGAAGTGAAACCGCTGGTGGCGCAATTCATATATGGTAAAGACAACCTGACGGGGTGGGAGCTGTCCTCGCTGGCGCGCCAGACCGCAAGTCTATATGAGAACCTGGTCTCCTGGGGAAGAGCGCTGCCAAACTGGATCGATGCTCTTGGTGTCGGGGTGTCGGAGTGTCGGAGTTCCTGCCCACGACACCCTGAATCCCCTCTGATTGAACGGGCGATGGTATGACTCAGACATTAAAATCATCGTTCGACATGTCTCAGCGTCTTCTCGACCGCTGCCGTTACCGGCGACTGACGAATGGCAGGGTGGGGACTGTTCTCGTAGTCGATGCCGGATACTTCATTCAGACAGAGAGCATTCGAGGTTTCGAACAGAACGGATGGCACGTAATACCGGTTCCTCTCGAACCGGTGGAGCAGTTCATCGAAAAACTGCTGACCGCGGTTGTCACGCATCGACCGGACATGCTGTTCACCGTTAACCATCTCGGTTTCGATCAAAATGGGGTGTTGACTGAATTGCTGGAAATCATCGAGATGCCGGTGGTCTCATGGTTTGTCGATAGTCCGGCTTATATCATGCTGGATCATAAACTGAACGCCTCTCCACTCGTTATAACGCCGATATGGGAGAAAGAATATCAAGATTTTCTGAGCGACTTCGGTTTTCAGCATACTTTCCATCTTCCACTTGCCGGTGATCCCGGACTTTTCTGTCACGTCAAGCCTTCAATGGAGTATAGTTACCAGATCGGCTTCGTAGGCGATTCGATGACCTCAGCCGTAGCGAAATGGAGCCAATACTGCGCCTCAATTCCTGAATCGAGACAGATTATCGGTGAAGCTGCTGCTGAACTTGTAAAGAATCGTCGATTGAAGCCCATCGAACTGCTGCATCAACGTTTGAATCAGATGGCAGATAAGGACATATCTATAAATAAGGAAGAGGAGTTGACATTCGCCTCGGCAATCGTGCTTGAAGCAACACGTCAGTACCGCCATAATATGGTTAACAGCCTCCGGGATGCCGATCTGCACATCTTCGGCGATTGGGACTGGCATGAATATGCGCCTCCGAATGCGGTGATTCATCCAGGCGTCGATTATTACAGTGAGCTTCCGACACTATATAAATCGACACGAATTAACCTCAACAATACCAGCATGCAGATGCCGACAACGGTCAATCAGAGGGTGTTCGACGCTCCGCTTGCAGGGGGATTCCTGCTCACGGATTATCAGGAAGACCTCGACATTCTATTCGATATGAAGAAAGAAACAGCGACTTTCTCCTGCACGGACGAGTTGAGAGAGCTTACTGCATATTATTTGGCACACGATTCGCTCCGTGAAACAACGGTTCGCTCGGCGTATGAAAGAATATTGAACGAACATACATATCGACACCGGATCGGAAAGATCATCGAATATGCCCGGCGTGCATTCGGGGAACCTGTGGCACATCCCGCGAATGCGGGATTGTCTGTGATGTCGAATGTTCGGAATTGAAGAGATTACAATTAGTTATGGAGGATAAATAATAATGGAATCATCAAATCTAATGGTTCAGGTTAACGGTCAGGCAAAAGAACTACACCTTGGAGATGAGGTTTCTTTCGACAAAATCATTGAAACCATCAATGAAGAAACAACGGAACAGGGCACTTCAATAACGAATGTGAAGCTGAATGGGGAAGATATTACCGGTATGGACTGGGAAAGATTTGCCCATCTGACTGCCGGGGATATAAGAAACCTCGAGGTCGAAACCGGAGATATAAAGCAGCTTGCCCTTGAAACGCTGAACTCGCTCTTTGAGTTCACCAACAACCTGGTGAACGAACTGAAGCGTGTAACCGAATTGTTCCGTTTGGGGAACTCAGTTCAGGGCGGCGATATTTTCAGCCGCGCCATAGATGGTATCCAGCTTGTCAACCATGCTTCTGCGATGGTCGAGAGAAACCTGGGAATCGAAACAGACGGCTCCAAGGGAAACGGTAATACTCTCACACAACAGTTAAACAACCTGCAGCCGATCCTTGAGGACATGTTCTCGGCACAGCAGAACCAGGACTGGGTACTATTGGCGGATCTCCTCGAATATGAGCTTATCCCCCACTTCGAAGAAAGAGAGAAACTCCTCCGGTCCTGGAGGGAGAAAAATAGTGCATGACCGTGACGGTTCTTTAGATTTTGTTCGACAACAGCGAGACATATTTCAGTTGCAGTCTCAAGCTATTGACCGCGGAGACCTGATCGCAGCGAAAACCGCAGGCGATCAACTCAATCGCTCGATGTCAGGACTTGTGCAGGTTGTCAACCTGAGCAGAAACGGTGGATCCTTTACCGCATCGGAGAAAGAGGACATCGAGCAACTGGTGGTCGAGATGAAATCGTTACGAGAGTCGGCAATCGACCGTCTGAACACCCGAAGAAAACATCTTTCAGAATTACTTCACGAATTTCGTAAAGGAAGACAACTTCTTACCCGATACCGGTCCGGTAGAAAATCGGGTGGAAGGTTCTTTGATATAACTGGTTAATCCGCCAAAGCTCAGTCATAGCAGCTTAAGGAGGACGGAGCTCCGTGTACCCGTCCATCGAGGATTCTATTAAGGAGGACGGGGCTCTGTACCCGTCCATCGAGGATTTGAATCGGCTTTTTAACTGCTATAGGATGCATTAACCTCCATTTCCGTCTAAAAATCGCTAAAGTTTTACTGACAACTCGTCGATAAAAGACATGCAAGGGGTTTTACGAAAACAATGGAGGATAATATCCTATGAGCATGCGGATTAACCAAAACATTCTGTCGCTCACCGCACAGAGGAGCATTTACCAGACGCAAATGGATTTAGATAAAGCCGTTACGCGTCTCTCCTCAGGACTACGCATCAACAACGCCTGGGACGACCCGGCTGGTCTTGCAGTATCTGAAAAATTTCGCGCTCAGATCGCCAGCATGGTGGAAGCACAGCGGAACGCCAACTACAACGTCAACCTGATCCAGACCGCTGAAGGCGCTCTGAGTGTTATCGATGAGAAGCTGATACGCATGAGAGCCTTGGCAGTAGGGGCATCAAACGGCGCTCTTACCGATACTGACCGCGCTAACCTTCAGGTTGAGTTCGATCAGCTCAGGAGTGAGATCACCCGTATTGCAGCTACTACCAACTACAACAGCTTGAATCTGCTCGACGGGACTTACTCATCGAATGGTATCAAGTTCCATATCGGAACTTACAACACCAATCTGCAGGATTACTACTTCGTCACCCTCAATGATATGAGAACATTGGGGCTTGGCAGCGCATCGCTGACCTCGACTGCCACTGCGCAGGCTGCAATCAACCTGCTCGATACTGCGATTGATTCCAAGGATACCGAACGTACTCGGATGGGCGCTTATGTCCAGAGACTGCAGAACACAATCGTAAATCTGCAGATTTCCGAAGAGAACGCCATCAGATCAGAATCGCAGATTCGCGATGCGGACATTGCCGCCGAGATGTCAAACTTCGTCAGGTCACAAATCCTGATGCAGACCGGCGTATCGATGCTTTCGCAGGCGAACATGATCCCACAGATTGTGGCGGGTCTCGTAGGTTAGTCCTTCCCATAGCGGAGCGATAGGATACAACGCGGGGGTAACCATTCCCCCGCGTTAGAGTTCTTGCCTCCCGACACCTTCGGGACTGGCAAACTACCGCTTTCGCCAATAAACTGCCGGACATTTTTACTCCGGTGGTGAAGATGGGAGAGACTAATCTTATGCCGATTGGAAACGTTTCCGGACTGTCGTCCGGCATTGACTGGAACAGCACTATTGACCTGATCATGCAACTCGAACGTCGTCCTGTTGATATTCTCGAAATACGACGCTCCGAGTACCAGTCCCGGTTAACCAACTGGGGTGTGATTGAGTCAAAATTGAGCGCCCTGCAATCCAAAGCGGAGAGTCTGGATTCGCTGGACGAATTTCTCGCGAAATCCGCCACCACGACGGATTCAGATGTACTCTCTGTCACGGCGTCTTCAGGTGCCATTCCTGCCAGCCATGACATAATCGTCAACCAATTGGCTACCAATCACACTCATGCGCATACTGCAGGATGGTCTGATCTTAACTCCACCGCAGTAAACAACTCCGGTGGAGATCAGACGTTCTCCTATACCTATGACGGGACCGTGGTGGACGTTACCATACCTGACGGCGCTACTATGCAGGATCTGATCAACCTGATCAACCGCGATCCAAATAACACGGGTGTGGTCGCTTCGGTGATCGACGACGGCAGCGGCGGCGCAACCCCTTACCACCTGATGCTCTCCGGCGAGGACACCGGATCCAATAAGGATATCTCTATCAACGACGCCAACACCGATCTCAATGACGGTACATACTTTGACAGCGGGAACTGGGCGATCACTCAGACGGCGCAGAACGCCGAGATCAGAGTGGACGGTTTTCCAGATCCGGGCTGGGGTTGGCCAAATCCGTGGATCGAGTCCGAAACAAATGATATTGATGACATTATTCCCGGCGTCACGCTGCATCTGCAGGATGACTCCGGTGGCAGCAGTATCCGGATCGAAATAGGACTTGACACGAGTGCTATCATCGGCAAAGTAAATGACCTGGTCGATTCCTATAACGATGTAATCGAAACCATCAACACACTGACACGTTACGACGCGGAAAATGAAACATCGGCTCCCTTATTCGGAGACTCTCTCACGCGCTCCATCAAGGACGAACTCCTGATGATGATCGCTCAGAACATCCCCGGGACAGACGATAACGATGTCTATCGAATCCTTGGTCAGGTCGGAATATCGCTGACCAGCGGTGGAAAGCTTGCCATCGATGAAGATGAACTCGAAGAAGCACTCGCGGACGACCCGACGGCTGTAGCGAGGTTGTTCGTATTTGATGCAGAATCGACCAGCAATTTTGTTACGGTAACGGGTCACGATGAGAACAGCGTCGGCGGTTCATACAATTTCAACCTATACTATGACGCCAACGGCGTCATCGACTCCGGTCAGAACAACACCCTCGACGGATCGCCGGTAACCGTACATGGCGACAGCCTCTTTGAAGGCGCCGATGACACCGACGTCGAAGGTCTGCTGCTGATGCTGACAGATCCCGGTAACGGTCCTTCCAGCATATCCGGAACCGTAAAGGCTTACACTGGATTGTCCGTCCTACTGGCAAACTGCATCGATCGATTGACTGACTCCTATGAAGGAAGTCTCAAAACCAACAGCGATCAAATAAACGACAGTATTGATCTTCTCGACGAGCGAATCGAAGCGTGGGAGGTTCGGCTCGATTCAATCGAGGAGAACTACCGGAGAAAATATACTCAGATGGAAGTCCTTATCGGTCAATTACGAACCACGGGAAGCTACCTTTCATCAATTTAACGTATTATATTAGGGACAGTACCAGATGGCTTCTTTCAACCCTTACGATCAATACCTGAATATACAGTTCGGTACCGCAGACCAGGGAACACTCATACTGATGACGTTCGACGGCGCCATCCGCTTCTGCAACGAAGCCCGTGAATGTATGAATAAACAGGATGATATTGGCAAGGGTAAGTGGCTGACACAGGCGTATGACACGGTTGCCGAACTGCGTAAATCGCTCAAACCGGACGTCGATGAGAATCTGGTTGAACAGCTAAGCAAAGCATACGAATTCATCTGCCACCAGATAACATTAGCCAATGTGCTTAACAAAGAAGAACATGTCGGCAACGCCCTGACGGTTCTCGAGCAGATGCGAACCGCATGGCGGGAGATCATTCAACAGCAACGGCAGAATGCCGCCAGTAATGTCTTGGTAGGATAATCGAAATGTATATTTACGATATAAACAACACCGGCGGTATCGATCCTATAGACGGATCTATACCCAAACCGGTTAAACCCGCAACCGAGAAACCTCCTGAAGCCGACCAGATTAAGCCTGAGGTTGACCGAGCCGAACTCGAACAGAGCAGAACTGAGGATTCCCGGGCTTTCCAGGCGGCAAAGCTGGTTCTCGAAACCATTCCCGATGTCCGCGACGACAAGATTGAATTAGCTCTCAAGCGGCTGGAGGAAGGATTCTACGACCGCCCTGAGATCCTTGCTGAAACAGTCGCCGGAATGATCGCCGATCCCGAAGCGAATCCATCATTGCGAACGCTCACATCCGAAGAGATAGAAACGATAAGAAATCGTATCGAGAGCGGCTATTACGGCAAAGAAGAAATAAGGAACATTATCGCGAGTGGGATAATCGACGACGCATTGGAGGGATGAAGCAGTTATTCTTCTGAAATGTGAGCGAGAAAAATCCCGCCCCGAAATTTCGGGGCGGGATTTTTTATTGTGTTTCTCATAAATAAAGATCGAATTACGAAAAAACTTCATGGCGATGTTATAATTCAAAATCTAAAATCCAAAATTCAAAATCCCTATACACACTACTTCACCAACACAACCTTTGCCGTCCCCGATCCTCCATTTGCAGCTGCCTTGATAAAATAGATCCCACTCCCCCATCGATTCCCTGAAACCGTCCAGACAGCCTGACCGGTTGCGAAATTTCTCGCGCCCGACCACACCTCGCGCCCTGTCAGGTCGTAAACACTCAGCGAAACCTCACCGGACGTCTCAAGCCGGAACGGGATACTAATCGCATGATTAAACGGATTTGGATAAGGTGTTCCAAGCTGGAAAGCCGAAGGCAGCATCAATTCAATCTCTCCTGCGGTGGTCTCTATATCGAACCAGGTTAGAATATTATTGAGCACCTCATTACGATTAGCAGTACCGCCGTGCCCACCTATTGCTTCGAAACCGAATGAGAAATATACCGTTCGTGAACCTGTTTCCGGATCAAGACGTCTGACTCCGGATGCGGGCTGACCTTCGTAACGCGTCCAGTGATATATCTCAACTGCCGGTTCAATCGCGGCTATAGCTGCGGGTCGATACTGGTTCTGGGCTCCATCCGCTCCTAACAGCAGCAGATTCAATCCCCTTGCCACCGGATCGTCCTCAACACCCTCAATCCAGACCTGGTGGAGTGAATCGATCTCATGCTCCACGCCGAGATACTGATTGAAGAAATCCTCAGCGCCTGGACTACTGCCAAGCGACTGTCCCGTCATGAACAGGTTGCCGTTATTATCGAGAAAGTCCGAAAGCGCTGCTCTGTCAGTCGATTGTAAGATTCCCTCAGATGCATCGCCCGAGAACCAGATAACTGTTTCAATTCCGTTCAATCTGTTCAGCAACGGGAGTATCGGGTCTGTGGTCGAGAATCCGCTGTAAACCTGACCGAGGTCGTCGAGCGCCTGTTCGAAATAATGCGTCCTGTCCCTGTACTCATCGCCATCCTTGACCAGCAATACTTCCGGTCGTCCCAGCGGAATGCGCAGAGTGTCGCGCCTGATCAGTTCATGCCTGTCGGATCGCGTGGTCAGATAGATATGGGCAAAGCTGAGTTCGGCATCCTCGGCGATCTGAAACAGCAGGGGGACATCACTCGAACGCCTGTCGCCGACTCCCATGTCGCCGTATCCGATTTCATCACGCACCGGGATGACACCCTCATGGTCACTTCTGAATGAGACACGAACGTTCTCCGCCTTCGGTGGATAGAGAACGCCTTCACGGAAGAGATCCATCACCATGCGAATCGTCTCGCCGGGTTCCCATACACGGTCATCGTTACCGTGAGCGCCATCTGTCTCGTCATCATATAATCTCAGATCTGCAACAGTTATTTTCGGAAAAACGCCCGGACCGATACCGTGTCTGCCGAACTGTTCGTAGAGTACCCAGTCATTGGGCGTACCGTTGGTTATATCGCCGTCATCATCGTCGGTCAACAGTATATCGGTAAAATGAATAATGAAATCGTTACCCAGTTCATACCGTGCAAAATGGAACAGCGGATCGGTGACATCTCTGCCGAGCAATTCCCGCGAATGCCACATCGCGGCTGAGAATATGCGGCTGTCCAGGTGCACCTCGTGCCGAATGTCGTCAGGATAGACCAGGTCGTTGTCGATTAGCCTGATATAACCGCCAAATCTAAGACCGCCTTCTCCCATGTACGGTTCATCAGTGATCGAACAGGGGAAGTAATCCGACCAGGCTTCATTCAGAGCGCCCGATTCACCGACATAAGGCAGAACTCCCCGCGGATAGATTCCGGATGTAACGGCATGACCATACTCATGATAGACTATATCGGCGTACAGGGCGAAATTATCCATCTCGTTTCCATCGCCGAAATAGATCCCCTGCCCATTCCAGAAGGCGTTGTCGAAGTTCTGTCCGTACATGCACATTGCGGTCAACGGGTAATCGAGTGCGTCGAATCCATGATCGAGCTGCTTCCAGAAATCATGGATAAAATTGACATGATAATACAGCGAACGCTCATCATGCCGCGCCTGGTTGACCATCCAGGTTATTTCATGCGGTTCAACCGAATCAATCTCAATTATCAGTTGGGCGTCATCACCGTCTTCATAGTCAACGTTTACGAATCGACCGCGTAATTCGGTAAAGAGCCTCAGCGGAAGATTCTGCTGATCTATATCATACTCGAACAGACCATCGACGTCCGTATAATGATCGCCATATCGCTCCATCCTTATCCATTCATAGGCAAACGGCGCCCGTACCGATTCATCTTGACTATAGAGAGGCTTATACCAGCCGCGCATCGTACCTTCAAAACGATCATAGTATATTCTGTCCTCCGCAGCGATTACCTCGCCGGTCTCACCGTCCACAAACAGAACCGGTCTGAATCCGGGATCGTCCGGTTCAAGTATGACTTCATAACATGCGCGCAGCTCGATCAAATTTCCCGCTCCCGGTTCAAGCTCAGATTGACGGGAAGGATCAGTGGTGTGAAATTGCCTGATTGGCAGATAAATCCAATGAGCGAATCCTTCGCCATCGAACACACTGACTGCATTCCTGGCAATGGTTACAGCCTGTTCGTCAGTCAACGAGAAAGAGCCGGTCACGTTCGAACCGAATCCCCTGGATTTCAACATCGCCAGTGCGCCGTCACTGTTCACGCTTAAGACCACATACCCGCCGTAAACCGGAATATCATTCACCTGAGGCTGAAGGTGGATGACTGTTATTCCTCTCACAGATCGAATCGAAACCACATCGGCATCGCATCCTTCCAGGTAGAGTTCGGCTGCGAGACGCTGCACAAATCGCAGTGCATCCTCAGTCAGGATACTGTTTTCATCCGGGTTTTCGGTTAATGGGAAAGGTACACCGGCGGCAAATGCGATAGCATCGTTTGAATTATATCTGAAGCTCTGCCATTCTGAAGCGTCATCCCGCTTCGGAGATGGCTGCCAGCTCGCCGATGTTTCTGATATGCCACCGAGTAGAGAGTAAGCCTCAGGAATATCAGCAGGAAGGGAGTAGTCACCGGAAATAGCGGTAACTGCGCCTGCATGAGAAGAAAACAATATTGATAATAAAATTGTTAACATGTAAACCGTACATCTGTCAGCGTTCATTTGATTCCTCTTAAAATCCCGAAGGGATTAATCCGTAAATAGCCACCGGCGTCAGCCGGTGGTGGAGAATGC